>CAZKHZ010000042.1:0-21988 GCA_964552715.1 uncultured Chitinophagaceae bacterium
CATAATTGAGAAAAGCCTGTTGAAATTTCACTGAGGCATTTAGGTTATTTAGCCACAGGCTTGCCGGGCACGAGGCATACGTGGGTGCCTTGGCGGTGTACAAAATTATTGAAGCATTGGCATCTATGGGTGTTGCTGCGGCAATTCCTCCTTATATTTTGCTTAAAGAAAGATTTGCTGCGCAAGGGGGTGGCATCGGAACTGCTCCGCAGCCCGAACTTTAGTATTTTCAAGAGTAGTCAAATATAAGGTTGTGCATTTTGCACAACCTTTTTTTATACAATTTAAAAGGGTCAAAACAGGGCATGATATACCCGACTTATACCCGATTCGTACCCGACTATCGGGCATGATATACCCGACTTATCCCCGATTCGACCCGACTATCGGGTATGATATACCCGACTTATCCCCGATTCGTACCCGACTTATCCCCAAATAATTCCTATAAAATTGATTATTAATTATGGATACAGTACAATCTCCTGACATCGGAAAAATGTTGCGCGCTTATGTAAAAGCCAAACGAATCTATCAAAGCGCATGGGCGCGAAAAGTGGGCTTAAATGCAAAAACAATAAATAAGTATTTAAGGCAGCCAAGTATGCGGATTGACACGCTCTTCGACATCAGCCAAGCCCTCAACTACAATTTTCTGCGCGAAATAGCCGCCCTGCTGCCGCCCGAAATGCCTCCGCACAACATCAGCCCGCAGCAAACCCGCATTGCAGAATTGGAACTGCAAAACAACCAACTGCAACTGCAGGTAAAAACGCTAAAAGAGGCACTAAGCTTGGTGGGCGGTAGATGAGGAATTGCTATGCTGGGTGCGGGTTTGGCTTGGCAGCTTGTCTAAAGATATTGTAGTTTTAAAGAATGGTTTGATAAACTCACCGTGAACAGCCTTATTGCTTTATTCTTTGCGCTGATAGGGGCGAATAATGAGGCGAATATTTCTGTCGTAACTGATGTAGCTCCACACCCAGTTTACAAACACAATCAAGCGATTTCTATAACCCACCAGCAGCATCAGGTGCAAAGCCATCCACACAAACCATCCTGCAAAGCCACCAAAATTGAAGCTGCCAACTTGTACCACAGCCTTGTTTCTGCCCACTGTTGCCATCGTTCCTTTATCCAAATATCTGAAGCGATTGAGGGTCCATTGCTTAAAAGTTTTTTCAAAATTAGAAGCCACCATTTCCCCTTGCTGAATGGCAACGGGCGCCACCTGCGGATGCCCGATTGGAAAATCTTCGGTTATCATGCAAGCCACATCGCCAATGGCATAAATGTTATGATGTTCATTCACTTTGCAGTATTCATCCACCAAAATTCTACCGCGAGGAGAGATGCTATTTTGAGCTAAACCTTTCAGCAAAACACCCTTGATGCCTGCCGCCCAAATCAAGGTGGACGCTGCAAGTTTTTTATCTGTGTTGGTTTCAATAGTAATGCCGTTGTAATTTTTCACTCCGGTGTTCAGCCACATTTCCACACCCAAGTTTTCAAGATAACGCTTAGCTTTTTTTCTGTTGCTTTCGCTCATCATCTGCAACACATCGCTACCATTTTCCACAAGAATTATCCTCATCTTTCTAAAGTCCAGTTCGGGATAATCGTTGGGTAACACATGCCTTTTTAATTCGCTTAAAGCACCTGCCAATTCCACGCCTGTGGGTCCACCGCCCACCACCACAAATGTCATCAAGGCAATTTGCTCGTGAACATCTTTTGTAAGCAAAGCCTTTTCAAAGTTTTGCAAAATCAAACTGCGTAGATTCAGGGTTTCAGTAACAGATTTCATCGGCATGGCATACTTTTCAAAATTTTCATTGCCAAAAAAATTAGTGGTAGAACCGGTTGCAATCACCAAGTAGTCATATTTGATTTCACCAATGTTAGTTATTAGCATATTGCGCTCCGAGGCAATTTCCAGCACCTCACCCAAGCGAAAGTGAAAGTTTTTTTGCCCTTCAAATATTTTGCGAATTGGATACGCAATAGAATCAGCTTCCAACCCGGCAGTAGCCACCTGATACAATAAAGGTTGGAAGGTGAAGTAGTTGTTTTTGTCTAGCAATACAATTTGCACATCTGTTTTGGCTAAAGATTTTACCAACTGCAAGCCGCCAAATCCGCATCCGATAATTACAATGCGTGGAACTTTTACTTCGGGTATATTGATTTCCATTTTGAGAATTTCTATGAGTTAATTACTAGCACTACTTTATTTTGTATCAGCTTAAAGTTTCAACAAAAATACCCACATCAACCACTACAATTGATGCGAAACGTTGGTAATGTAAAATGAAGTAAATCTAATTAACTTAAAGTGATACTAAACTGTTGTTTAGTTTTTGAAAACTCGGTACGAATATGAGTGTTCGCCAATGCTCACACGCAAAATATAAATGCCTTTGCCTGCTATTTTTTCAGCATTGGGCGTAATATTGATTTCTCGAGAAGGTTTAGATAGGTCGTGAGCTACATTGTAAATCTCATTACCCAATATATCGAACATACGCACGTTCACCCTACCACTCTGAGCTGTTGAAAACTTCAAACTAAATTCGTTGTTAAATGGATTTGGATAAACGCTTGCTTGTTCAAGTTCAGCTTTGCGGTTTTCTAAACCGTTTGCTTTTACTTCAACCACCATTATGGAAGCAAAAAGTAAAATGCAAAATGAAAATAAAGGGATGTAATGTTTCCTCATGTTGTTTAAAATAATATGACAATGACAATTATACAAGTTTGAGGCTTAAAATGTTTTTTTTATTTTTGAGATATTGAAAATGTAACAATTTTAGGGCTTATTAGCAGCCGTGATTTAATTTCCGATTTTGAACACAAAAAAAAAACTAATCTGTCAGTAAACCATTTTAGTTATTTTAGTCGTCTATTATTTGTTGAAAGCGGAAAAAACATGATAAAAAATCTCAACGCACTGAGAAATACTCTTATACTTTTTATGAGTTTCCTTTTTGGAAATATCATAGCCCAGCAGCCAATTGCAAGTTTTACGGTTGATACCGCTCAAGGTTGTGCGGGGCAGTTAGTAGTTAATTTCAATAATACATCTACTGGAGCTACCTCTTACACTTGGGATTTTGGTGATCTTAGCCCTCTTGTAACCTCTGCCAGCCCTTCTAGACTTTTTACAACATCTGGCTTAAAAAATGTTGTATTAGTGGCTAGTAATGGCAGTGTAACAGATACAGCTCGCTTCACTATCAATGTTTTCAAAGTTCCCATTCCAAATTTCACAATTTCAAAAGATACAGTTTGTGTGAATGAACGGGTTAATGTTACTTCTCAAGTTGTTTTGGGCGATGCGCCTTTGGTGCAATGTTTTTGGGATTTTGGACTTCCACCAGTTATTACTTCTTGCACCGATACTTTTTTTAATTATACCAAAAGTGGCTGCTATCAAGTATCCTATTTTATTGTAGATGCCAACGGCTGCTTTTCAAATATTATTAAACCTAATGCTGTATGCGTAAGGAGAAAGCCGGATGCATGCTTCAATGTTTCTCCTTATATTTCATGTCATGAATCACCACAGTCTATTAATTTTACAAACTGTTCCACGCACGAAATAGCAGGAACACCAATGGGTTATCAATGGAGTTTTGGTAGCACGTCAGCAAACCCTCCTCCACGTAATTTTACTTGTGGAGTTGATACAATTAAGTTGCGTGCCAATGATGCCAGTGGTTGTTTTACAGAAGCAGTACGAGTTGTTAAAATAAATTGTGTAAATGCAAGTTTTACCAGAGGAACTAATTTTCCATGCAAGGGCAAGCCTGTTCAATTTGTAAATACTTCAACTGGCAATCCTATTATTCCTCCAACAGATACCCTTACATATAGCTGGTTATTTCAATGTCCCAGTGGTGCATCTACACTTAGAGACCCTATTTATCAATTTAATCAAAATGGAACTTGTAATGTACGTTTGATTGTTACTTTGAATGGATGTAGAGATACTGCTGTTAGTTCTATTGCAGTTACAGATTCAATTCTTTTAGACTTTACTGCCTCGCAAGCACAAAAATGTGTTCCTCCTTTAGCGGTTAATTTTACCAAAACAACACCAGGAGGTACAAGTTGTCAATGGCAATTTGGAGATAGTTCAGTATCTCCTCTATGTAATCCGTCTTACACTTATACAAATTCAGGTTGCAATAATGTTACTTTAAGCGTAACAAATCCATCAGGTTGTGTATCTACGGTAACAAAGAAAAATTTTGTTTGTGTTCAAAGTTTTTCGGGAACTATTGGTGCTGATGCTGTGTCAGGTTGTGTTCCGTTAACAGTTAATTTTACAAATGCTACGCAGATAGCACAGCCAATAGTAGATTGCAAATGGAATTTTGGTATTACACCGGGTGTTTCATCAAATGATTGCGACCCATTACCAGTTACATACAACACACCTGGCATTTATAATGTTTGGTTAAGGGTGCAAACGGCAGATGGTTGTTTTGATACTGTGCGAAGAACAATAACTGTTACACCAATACCCACAGCGGATTTTGTGGCAAATCCTTTGAATAATTGCGTTAAAAAACCTACGGTTTTTACCTGTTTATGTACGGGAGGTACCACATATAGTTGGGATTTTGGACCGGGTACTAGTACTCAGCAAAACCCCACTTGGTTTTACGATGAAGTTGGACCTCACACTGTAACACTGACGGTTTCGCGTGGCACTTGTTCAACAACTGTAATTAAGGTTAATTACATTAATACATTATTCCCCAAAGCAGAGTTTACAGCTCCCCGTGCTTGTGGTAGCCCCACTACCGTAAATTTCACCTCTCAATCTATCGGTGCTGACAGCCTATGGTGGGTTTTTGGAGATGGTGACATAGGCGGAAACGTCTCAACAATTTCTCACACTTACCCAAGTGCAATTGTTTATAATGCAACATTATATGTAAAGAATTTTGCTACGGGATGTGTAGATTCAATAGCTAAAAAGATAAGTTTTACAAGTTCTACACCAGGTTTTAGTGCGCTGAAAACGAATGTTTGCTCTGGAAATACTGTAAGCTTTATTGATTCATCTTCATTTGGTTCAACATGGCTGTGGAGCTTTGGTGATGGCAATACAAGCACATTGCAAAATCCAACTCATATATACGATACAGTAGCCAGACGCTATACTGTTAAGTTGATTCTTGACAAAGGAACTCCTTGCGAAGACTCTGTTGTAAAAGTAAATTACATAACAGTGAATAAGCCAGTTGCTCAGTTTACTGCAGATAAAACAAATGGTTGCCGACCATTAACTGTGAATTTCACTAATCAGAGTTTGGGGAATTTTGAACCAATTGTAAAATGGTTATGGGGGTTTCCTGCGCCATTTGGCCCCTCTGACACCTCACAAAACCCCACACGAATTTTTAATGCAACTACCAGTGTAAGATTAACTGTAACGGATGCTGCAGGCTGCATAAGCGTAATTAACAAAAATAACTATATCAGACCTTCAATTTTCACTCCAAATTTCAATATTTCTACTCCTCGTTGTCCTGGTAGACCGATAAATTTTACAAACACAACCCAAGGACCAGCGAATTATAATTTCTATTGGGATTTTGGAGACACTGATACCGATAGCTTAAAAGTGAATGTATCGCATACATATTTAAGCAATGGAACTTACACTGTTAAACTTACTGCTGTGCAAAAGACAACGGGCTGTAGTGCCGTAGTAATAAAAAATATTGATGTTGTGGGGGTTGGGGTTGACTTTACAGGAATTCGCAATTTTCCTTGCCCACCTGCACCAGTTATTTTCCAAAATCTTACACCAGATACAGGCTTACAAGTTTCTTATAATTGGTATTTTGGTGATGGAAGAACAGATACTTTGCGTGACCCTGCCCATATATATTTTTACCCAGGAAATTATGATGTTACTCTCGTGGGTAAACTGCAAAACGGATGTAAGGATTCGATAATTAAAAAGCAATTTATAACCATTTTAGGTCCTCGTTTAGAAGATATTCAATTTGGTCCTCCGTTTGGTTGTCGCCCATTAACAGTCAATTTCTCGGGTAAAATCTATGAAACGGAAACGGGAACTTTAATCTGGTCTAATGGAAAGGATACAACGTTAAACTTAACTTATGGCGATACGGTGTATTATAATTCATCCTACACTTATCAAAATCCTGTCTCAGATACGGGTGAAATTTTTCCTGTATTGATTTTGGAGGATGATAAAGGCTGCAAGGTTCCTTATCCATTAATTGAATCGTTGTATGTAGATGAATACCCTCATCCAAATCTGCGCGACACATCCGTTTGTATTGGTGCATCAGTAGAATATACTTTACCCGATGGAGACTTCTTTTTATGGGAGTCTTCAGATTCGTTCAAATATCTTTCATGCTATACGTGTGATTTTGTGGTTGCCTTAGCTCCGGATACTATTACGTATATTGTAACTGCTACAACAATATATGGCTGTGTGGCAAAAGATACTATTGTATTAAATGTGGAGGATATTCCGAAATTAGATGCAGGGCCAGATTTTAAATTATGCCGAGGGGAAAAAAGGATTGTATCTGTAGGAGATGTTTATAATGTTTTATGGACTCCTGATACATACTTAAGTTCCCCAAATAGCCTAGCTCCAACCATTAACGCCAATGAATCAACAACATGGATTATTTATAGTGAAAACAGATTAGGCAATCGTCCTGGATGCTATGTTTATGATACACTGACAATGCGGGTAATTGATACTGTTAGAACAGCACCACTAAATGATACCTCAATTTGTGCTGGGGAGTCGCTACTTTTAGATTTGACGGTGATTGATGCATCTGTAAATGATACAAATTTCTATTGGTTTCCGGCATCTTACTTGGATAATCCAAATCAAGAGGATCCTATTGCAACTCCTCCGTTTTCAATGGATTTTAAAGTTATCATAACAAGTCCTTTATGTGAGCCTGATACTCACACATTTTTTGTTAGGGTTGACCCTCTTCCAGAAATTGAAATATACCAAGATACGGTAATAGCAGTTGGAACCGAGTTGGATCTTGCTGCATTATCAAATGATGCAATTACTTATCAATGGACATCTGTTGACCCTTTGAGTTGCTATGATTGCATAACACCAACTTTAAGCGCAGTTTTCACACAGTGGATTTCGGTAACTGTAACCAATGAATTTGGCTGCAAGGCAGTTGACTCCGCTTTTATCAGAGTTTTGCCATGCACTCCAGATTTTGTGTTTGTGCCAACTGCCTTTACACCCAATGGCGATGGTTTAAATGATTTATTGTTCGCTAGAGGAAAGGCATTGGTGGAAATAAAAACATTTATTGTCAGCAATCGCTGGGGCAATGTGATGTACAGAAGCAATAATATTAAAGAAGGTTGGGATGGTACTTTCCGTGGTCAATTAGCACCAACTGATGCCTACGTTTGGTATGTAAAGGGCTTGTGCACCAATGGGCAGGAAGTAGAGAAAAAGGGTACTATAACTTTGATTCGTTAAGAAGAAGATTTACTATTTTTCTGTTGTAGTTATTTATGTAAAGTGCTTAATATTCCATTACTGTAATAGTTCTGTGCGAAAAATCAGGGGCTGTCCCTGCTTCGCAATATATTGCTCTGGCAACACCTGAAGTATAAGTATTTCTACCCCATTGAAGTACTAGCGTGTAATTGGTTCCTACTGTAACCACAATTGGTTTTGAAAATGAAATATTCCAGCCAGTAACTACACCTGTTGCATTCAAATCTTGCCCTGGAGTTATAGCACCACCAATTGGAGTTCCATTCAATGTAACGCGTCCAAAAACATTTTGATGCACATCAAAACCCGTAGGGTCGCTTCTACCAGAAATAGAAAATGAAATTAAGGCATTGCTTTTAGTAGCTGTAAAGTTGAGTGTAAGACCTGTAGAAACATAGGGACCTAAAATTGTACTAATGTCTGTTGTGCCTGTTGCAGCATAAATTCTAACTGATGGAATTGTCGTAGTTAGCGAACCACAAGGGTCGGTGGATGTGAGTATATTAGAAAAGGAATTATAAGATAATAATGTATTGCATCCACTGGCACCAGTTGCCCCTGTAAAGCCCGTTGCCCCGGCTACTCCCGTTGCCCCAATATTGCCATTTAATCCATTGATGCCATTTGTTCCACTAACTCCAGTTACTCCAGTAGCACCATTATTACCGTTCGCACCATTAGAACCTGTAACTCCTGTAATGCCAGTTGCCCCAACTACCCCTGTAGCCCCTGTATTACCATTTAATCCATTTGTGCCAGTTGCTCCAGCAACACCATTATTCCCATTTGCACCTGTTAGTCCTGTAATGCCAGTTGCCCCCACTGCCCCTACAGCCCCTGTGTTACCATTTAATCCATTTGTGCCAGTCGCTCCAGCAATACCGTTATTTCCGTTTACGCCATTAGAGCCTGTTAATCCTGTATTGCCAATTGCCCCAATTGCACCTGTATTGCCATTTAATCCATTAGCTCCATTTAATCCATTAGCTCCGTTTGTTCCATTAAGTCCCGCTGCGCCATTAAGTCCTGTAGCACCTGTTACCCCCTGTAATCCATTTCCAGCATTACATAGTGATTTCCACGCACTCACACTCGCATCAAAATAATACACGCAGTTAAAGGTTGTATTGTAAATAAGTAAGCCATTTGATGGTGCAGCAACTGCATTCATTTGGTTATCATTCATGCGTGGCACTAGAAATCCTTTACTGTCAGAATTTAATTCCAAAAGGGCACTAGGGTCTGGGTTTGCTGTGCCGATGCCTACATTGTTTTGAGAAAAAGTATTTGTATAAAAAATTACAAATATCAGTAAAGTGGAAAATTTTGCCATTAACAGATTTTTTAAAATAAATTGAACAGCTCTATTCGTTTTGTATTTGTAAATGTAGTTTTAAATATTCTTCAACAAAACAAAATTTGAAGAGGAAATTTGGAGATTCAATGAATAAAGAAATACAACAGCAACAATCTATTTAAAGGATTGAAATTGGATTGCTCAAAATTCAATAAATAGACATATTGCAAATTTTGACTAACAAAATTTGCACTATCAAAAACTTCACTATCATTGCAACAGATTCAACATCTATACGGGAAAAGTTCTACCCACGTTCAGCAAAAGTTTATTGATACGTAAGTCTGCACGGGAAACCTTTTCAAACAACTAAATTTTAATGCATTTTTTTCTAACTAAATTATACTATTCATGTACGACATTCTTAAATTGAATGACATGATTCTGCCTGAACTTTTAGAAGTTGCAGAAAATCTGAAAATCAAAAATTCAGATAAACTTGAGAAACAGGATTTGATTCAAAAAATTATTGATACTCAAGTTGCCAGCCCAGAAGCTACGGTAGAAACTGGAACATTGAAAGGTGAGGCAGAAGACAAACCTAAAAAAGCCAGAGTGCGCAAGGTTACTCCCAAAAAGGAGCAAGAAGCTGCGCCACAAATTTTTGAAACAGAAAGTGAAACTGTAGTAGAGCAAAATACATCAGAACAATCGCAGCCGGAGCAGAAAGAGGCAGAACAAAAAAAACCTGAACAAAGGCAACCAGAGCGCAAAACAAATGAGCCGAAAAAAGAGCAACACGCTGAGCAGCCTAAAGAGATTCATCATGAAGTAAAGGAGGAAATGCCTTCTCAAAAGCCTCAATCAGGCAATAATGAATCTGCAACTAATGTTTCAAATGTTGCTTCTACCGAAACACCTTCCGACCCAAATAAAGTTCAGGAAGGTGAACAACAAGATAATGCGGCCAAGGAAAGTCATCAGCAAAAGCGCGATAAGTTTCAGCAGCAACAGCAACAACAACGTCCTCAGCAACAGCAACGTCAAGAGTTTCGCCCTATTTTTAGTGTAGAAATGGATGCGGTGATTGAAGGTGAAGGTGTGTTAGAAATGATGCCTGATGGATATGGATTTTTGCGTAGTAGTGATTACCAATATTTGAGCTCGCCTGATGATATTTATGTGTCGCCATCGCAGATAAAACTTTTTGGTTTGCGCACAGGCGACACCGTGCATGGTTATGTTCGCCCACCAAAAGAAGGTGAGAAATATTTTGCTTTATTAAAAGTGGATTTGCTGAATGGTAAAGCACCTGAAGAGGTGCGTGACCGAGTTCAGTTTGATTACTTGACACCGTTGTTTCCACAAGAGCGTTATCGTCTTTCAGATAGAAATTCAACGAACATGACATTGCGCATGATTGACTTGTTTGCACCTATTGGAAAAGGGCAGCGCGGTATGATTGTTGCTCAACCAAAAACAGGTAAAACAACCATCTTGAAAGAGATTGCAAACGGTATTGCAGCCAATCATCCAGAGGCATACTTAATAGTGTTGCTGATAGACGAACGCCCTGAGGAAGTTACCGATATGGAGCGCAGTGTGCGTGCAGAAGTTATTGCATCTACATTTGACGAGCCTGCTGATAAACATGTGAAGATTGCGAACATCGTTTTGGCTAAAGCAAAACGCTTGGTTGAGTGCGGACATGATGTTGTAATTGTGTTAGACTCGATTACTCGTTTGGCTCGTGCTTACAATACTGTTGCACCTTCATCAGGTAAAGTGTTGAGCGGAGGTGTGGAAGCAAATGCTTTACAAAAACCCAAACAGTTTTTTGGTGCGGCAAGAAAAATTGAAAAAGGCGGTTCATTGACTATTATAGCTACTGCATTAATTGATACAGGTTCAAGAATGGATGAGGTGATTTTTGAGGAGTTCAAAGGAACCGGCAACATGGAATTGCAATTGGACAGAAGACTTTCAAACAAACGAATTTATCCTGCCATTGATGTGGTGGCTTCGTCAACACGAAGAGACGACCTATTGCTTGATCGTGAAGTGATGCAGCGTATGTGGGTATTGCGAAAGCATCTAGGTGACATGAATGCTGAAGAATCAATGAATTTCCTTTTGCAACAAATGAAAGGGACTAAGAGCAACGAGGAATTTTTGATTGGAATGAATGGATAAATAAGAAATGAAATTTTAGATTTTAGACAGGAGATTAAATTCAATTGGAGTTAAACTTGTTCTAATCTTTAAAATCTGTAAAGAGGTTAAATTTTCAAAGCAAAAAATTGATAACTTTTCGATTGCTATTTTAGCTTTTACATTTGCAAATAATATTTATGAAGAAGATTGCACTATTGGCTTTAATTGTTCTGACAGCAGTATCATTTTCGGCACACAAACCAGTTGCTGAAGGCAAGATAAAATGGATGACTTGGGAGGAAGCGCAGGCTGCTCAAAAAAAGAATCCGAAAAAGATTTTTGTTGATGTTTATACCGATTGGTGTGGTTGGTGCAAAAAGATGGATGCTACAACATTTTCGCATCCTGATTTGATTAAGTACGTAAATGAAAAGTTCTACGCAGTAAAGTTTGATGCAGAGCAGAAAACACCGATTTTTTTTAATGGTAAAGAATACAAATTCATTCCGCAAGGTGGCAGAGGCTATCATGAACTAGCTGCGCATTTGATGGGAGGGAAAATGAGTTATCCTACCACATTGTATTTAGACGAGCAATTAAAGATGCTGTCTCCCGTTCCAGGATATTTAGATCCACCAACTTTTGAAACAATTATTACATATTTTGGAAGCAATGCTTTCTCCACTACTAAGTGGGAAGACTACCAGAAAAATTTCAAAAGCAAAATATAACAAGCATTCGCTTATTTGATTTTGGAGCATTATCTCACTGTACTCATATTCTTTCTTTTTGGTTTAGCCGGAGGTTTTTTGGGTAGCATGTTAGGTGTTGGAGGAGGAATAATCTTTGTTCCAATTCTTGCACATTACATTCGTTTATCAGGAATAGAAGGCGATGTGTTGGTGAAATGTGTATTGGCAAATTCCATGCTTACTATTGTTTTTACAGGGCTTTCGGCAAGTTACAATCAACACAAGCAAGGCACTTACTATATTCGTCCGGTTTTATTTACTGCTTTGGCAGGTGTTATTTCTTCCACGGTTGTTACTTGGTTCATTACCTCAGGCAGTTGGTACAACAAACAACTGTTTTCTTTCTTTTTTATAACACTTTTAGTAACGGTGAGTTTACGTGTTTTTTTAAAGCGCAACAGTGTGGTAAATAACGTAGCGTTTGAAACTATTCCACCATTAAAGTTTTCACTTATTGGATTTGGTGCCGGAATTGTAACGGCACTTTCAGGCTTAGGCGGTGGCTTGGTAATGGTGCCTGTATTTAGTTTGCTACTAAAAATAGACATCAAAAAATCAATTTCAATTTCTACAGGAGTGATATTGTTTTTTGCGCTGCCACTCACCATTATATATCTCTTTAAGCAGCCTGTTTCATTTCCCGAAAACGTTTTTCATATTGGGCATATTATTCCACAATTGGTGTTGCCAATGGGAGTAGGTGTGGTTCTAGCTTCTAAGTTTGGAGTGAAAGCTGGAGCGCGTTTATCGGAGGATAAGCTGAAATTGATGCTACTAATTTTAGTAACTATTGTTACAACAAAAATGCTTTGGGAGACTTTTTTTCACGCATAAATTTTTGTGTGGTCTTGAACTGATTTTTTATTTTTTGTATAATATATACTTGCATTTAGTTCATAACCAATTAGAAGCACAAAGGCATTTAGATTAAACCAAATCATCATTAACATCACTGTGCCGATTGACCCAAAAATGGAATTGTATTGATTCAGGTGAGTTACATAATAGGAGAATCCTAGAGATGCAAAAATTGAAAGTAATGAGGCAACTGTTGCACCAATAGAAATAAAGCGATACTTCTTCTTTGTTGAGGGACCGTAATAGTAAATCATAGAAATGGAGAAAAAGAACAGCAACACAATAATCAAATAACGAAGAAAGTTTATCAGAAAGCGCGTGAAGTAATTGTCAATGTCAAGATAGTTAAAAACAAAACGAAACAAGTCCTGCCCCACAACTATTAATATGATAGAGAATAGGAACATAAGAATCAAAAGCACTGTAATTTTAAAAGCTACTACATGCGTTTGTATTGCATTGCGCTTTTTGTAGTGTTCGTAGGATTTATCAAAAGAGGACATCATCGCAATAACTCCTTGAGAAGTGAGGTAACCTGATAAGATAAATGAACCTGTCAATAAATCACCTCTACGCTTTTGCAATAAGTCATTAATGTTTCCAAAAATGAAATTGTAAAATTCACCAGAAGGCAAAATCGTTTTGAGTAGTGCCTCTACATTCTCTGTGCTTAGGTATTCAATATTTAAAAACGGAATGAGTGAAAAAACAAATATCAAAGCAGGAAACAGGGCCAAAAAAAAACTAAAGGCAATTGATTTGCTGCGAGTGGGTAGGGAATTTTTACGGATTTCCTGAATAAAAAAATCACCCACTTCATACACCGGTACTCCATCAAAGCCAGGTAGTGTAAGTGTTTTACTAATGCGATCCCAAAACCTAAAGTATGGAACTTTAGTCTTTAATCTTTGCCAGAGTCTTTTCACAAAAGCCGAAAATAGCAAAGTGTTTTTATTATTTGAAGTTCCCGCAATTCAAATCTGTACCTTATGTTTACGACCTCATAATTTTCTATCAAACACGCTACTGATATTTTAATTTCTGGCGCAGGACCCGCGGGTGCTGCCACTGCTTTATTTCTTGCAAAAAAAGGAATTGCATCTACTATTGTTGACAAGGCAATTTTTCCACGAGATAAAATTTGTGGCGATGCACTTAGTGGAAAGGTGGTAGAGGTTTTGCGAAAGCTGGATGAGAATTTAGTTGCTGAGATTGCTCAAAGTAAATCTGCTTTAGGTTCATGGGGTGTAACTTTTATTGCACCAAATGGCAAGGCGCTTCGAGTACCTTTTACGCTACATCCCGAAAAACGAAAACATGCTCCAGGCTTTATTGCAAAACGTATAGACTTCGATAATTTCTTAACTCAAAAGGTAAAAGCAAATCCACTTGTCACACTAATTGAAAATGTTGAGTTGCGTCATTTTAGCAAAACTAATAATGGTATGGAAGCAACCGATAAGAATGAAAATAAGTATGAGGCGAAACTATTTATTGCCTGCGATGGGGCTTACTCATCTTTTGCAAAAGAGGTTGCAGGATTGCACACAGATGCACAACATAACTGCTTTGGCTTGCGTGCATATTATGAAAATGTTGAAGGTTTAGACAATGAAAATTTTATAGAGCTTCATTTTATTAAAGGTGCTTTGCCAGGTTACTTCTGGATTTTTCCATTGCCAAATGGCACAGCAAATGTTGGCATCGGTATGAGGGCAGATAAACTGAAGGACAAAAGCATCAACCTTAAAAAGCTATTTGAAGAAATTATTCAAAATAATCCTGCCATCAGCCGTAGATTTACAAATGCACGATTGGTAGATCGAGTGAAACTTTTTGGGTTGCCCCTTGGTTCAAAAAAGCGAAAACTATCTGGAGATAATTATTTGCTATGTGGTGATGCAGCCATGTTGATTGACCCCTTTACAGGAGAAGGTATTGGCAATGCAATGTTTAGCGGGATGTTTGCAGCAGAGCAGGCTGAGAAATGTATTGCTCAAAATAACTTTTCAGCCAAGTTCAACAAACAGTATGACGAAGCCGTTTACAATAGGTTGTGGCACGAGCTGTTATTGAGTTATCGCTTACAGCAGTTGGTTAATTTTCCATCGCTTTTCAATTTTGTTGTGAATAAAGCAAACAGAAGTCCGCATCTTCGCGCAGCAATAATGAGTATGTTTGAGGACTTGGATTTGCGGGCGCAACTCAAAAATCCACTCTATTATCTCAAAATATTATTTTCGTAAATACAATATAATTACATGAAAAAACTAATCGGAACAATTATCATTTTTACAATAGCCGCATTTGTATTTGCAGCTTCTAGTCAAGAAGAAAAAGGAAAGAAAAAAGGCAAAAAAGACATCAGCACTTTTGGTGAAAAAATTACCAAGCAAGGAGCCGTATCCACAAGTGAATTGACAAACTTGATTGGCGACAAAGAGAAGGTAGAGGTAAAAATAACCGGAAAAATAAACGAAGTATGTAAAGTAAAAGGTTGCTGGATGACTGCAGATTTAGGCAACGGCAAATCAATGCGCGTAACATTTAAAGATTATGGCTTCTTTGTTCCGAAGGATGCTGGTGGTAAAACTTTTTGGGCAGAAGGCGAGGCAAAAACAAAAACTACATCAGTGGAAATGTTGAAGCACTATGCCGAAGATGCAGGCAAATCAAAAGAAGAAATCGAAGCTATTAAAGAGCCAAAAAAGGAAGTGGTTTTTGTAGCAAAGGGAGTGATTGTAGAGTAGTATCATTTCCCTTACCGAACTAAAGCAATGAATAAAAATCTTCTTAAAGTTATTGGTATCAATATTGCAATTGCAGTATTGGTTATTGCAGTGTTGCTTGGCATATTGTCATGGAGCTTGGGTAGTTACACCCGTCATGGGCAAAAAATTTCTGTGCCAGATTTGCGTGGCTTAAGTATTGACAAAGCTGCTGAGACTTTAGATGCACTGAATTTGACCCTAGTGATAATGGATTCAGCTTATAATGTAGAGAAAAAACTAAATAGTATATTAGAGCAAAATCCCAAACCTAGTTCAAAGGTTAAAGAAGGCAGAAAGATTTACTTAGTGGTTAATGCAAGTAAGGTGCCGTCAGTAGAAGTGCCTGACCTTGCAGGTAAATCATCTATGAAATATGCAAAACTTCAGCTACAAAGTGTAGGCTTGGTTGCAGGCAATGTCATCTATCGCCCCGACCCGCACTTGAATGCAGTGATTGGATTAGAAGTTGCTGGCAAGCCAGTGGGTAAAGGCAGTAAGTTGCCAAAAGGAACTACTGTAGATATTGTGCTTGGCGATGGAATTGGTGGTGAAGAGATAAGCGTTCCTTACTTGCTAGGACTCACCTTACAGGAAGCCACATTTACCTTACAAGGACGTGGAGTAAATTTAGGTGCAATTGTTTTGCAGCAAGGTACTGTTGATAGTTTACGAGCCTTGGTTTACAGGCAAATTCCTGCACACAGTGCAGGTAAAAAAATTCGCATCGGTGAATCAGTAGATTTATTTGTGGCTGATAAATTGCCTGATGATGTAGTTATTGATCCGTCACTTTACAATGAACAAGACACCATTCAGTAAGTGCTTAACTCAACGTTCAATAATTACATTAATACACAAATGAATTTAGTACTTGATATTGGTAATACTTCTGTTAAAGCCGCTTTGTTTGATAGCGGTGAATTGAAGCAATTATTAACTTCGGTTACGGAGGTTAAAGATGCAGTTGTAAAGTACCGCATCAAACGATGTATGATTTCTAAAACTGGCAGCGATCATCCGCTTGAAGATTTTTTGAGCAGCCAAACTTTCACTTTGCGCTACTTTTCTTCGGTTACAAAAATTCCCTTTGTAAATAATTACGGCACGCCAGAAACTGTGGGTACAGATAGGCTTGCTTTAGTTGCAGGTGCTTCGGCATTGTTTCCTAAATCCAATCTGCTTTGTATTGACACAGGAACTTGTATTACTTATAATTTTATCAACAGTAAAAATGAATTTATCGGGGGCTCTATAGCTCCTGGTTTAGAAATGCGTTTTAAATCGCTACATCATTTTACTGCACGTTTACCTTTGGTGAAATGGAACATGACTCAGTGGAGTGATAGCAGAGCATGTCTTCAACAGGAGAAAACTACTGGAAATAAAAATAGTAGTTTTGCAATCGCCTCAGAACTTGTCGGCAATAACACGGAGGCTTCAATTTTGAGTGGTGTTCTCAATGGTATGGCAGCCGAGACCGATGCAATTATTAATCTTTACAAAAAACGTTACAAACATTTAACGGTGGTAATAACAGGTGGAAGTCTTCCTTTTTTTGCTTCGGCATTAGAAAATGTCATCTTCGCGCGTCCAAATTTGGTCTTACACGGTCTTAATACAATTCTTGAATACAATAGCTAGACTACTTTTCCTTACTTTTTTGCTGTTTACAACAAGTATTGTCAATTCGCAAACGGCTTCTCCATATTCGCGATACGGTTTGGGTTTTGTGCGCACCACAGGCTTTTCTGCCAATCGTGGTTTTGCCGAACTTAGTGGCGGTTATGCCAGCACAGCAAACATCAACTTTACCAATCCGGCTTCGTATTCTGCGCTCGCACTTACTACCTTTGAGATTGGAGCCAATATTGACATCGTAAATATCAAAACAAAAGATTCTACATATAGAACTGCAAATGGTTCTATTAGCCATGTTGCTATTGGCATTCCATTGAAAAGGGGAAGGTGGGGTATGAGCTTTGGCTTGCTTCCTTATTCAAACATGAACTATACTTTCAAACAATCTGGAAACGATTCAACGTTTGGGGGGTTTGAAAATATTTATCGTGGATTCGGTTCTTTGTATCAAGTGTATGTGGGTACGGGTGCACAGTTCAAGGGCTTTTCTTTTGGTGTAAATGCAGGTTATCTTTTTGGTAAGCTAGAATATGCCAAATTTGCACTGTTTCCCGACTCGGTGGGCGCATTGAATTCGCGCAATATTTCATTCTATAAGGTTAATGGATTTATTTACAACGTTGGCGTTCAGTATCGCTATGTGCTTAAAAAGCGTACCAAGGAGAATGAATTGAAACAGGATATTCTTTTAATAGTGGGTGCCTATGGCAGCAGTCAGATGCCAATGCGTACCCGACTTACCAATTACTGGGAAAGATTTTATTATGCTACCGATGGTGCCACCTTTGTGTTGGATACAGTAAGCAGTATCAAGGATGGGCGCTCAAAAATTACTTTGCCTTTTCATATTGGTGCTGGTTTTACTATTGGTAACGAAGCCAACTGGTTGGTAGGTGCCGATTTTCGTTATGGCAATTGGAGTAGCTTTTCAAACGAATTAAATAATGATCAACTTGCCGACAATTGGCGCGTAATGATTGGCACACAAATCACACCTAATATTGAAAGCCGCAAAGCAGCAGGCAAAATTCAGATTAAACTTGGTGGATATTATGGACAATCGGAAGTAATGTTCAATGGGCAAAAGTTAGCCGAAGCGGGCGGTACTATTGGTTTTGGTTTGCCAGTGTGGCGTAAGGCAATTGCACGCATCAACATCACCGGAGATTTCGGAAGCCGCGGTTTTAATGCCACCAATGCAATTACTGAAAACTATTACCGGGTCAATCTATCCTTTGTGTTGAACGACACTTGGTTTATCAAGCGCAAGTTTGATTAATCTTTACCCTCTATAATTTCCTAAATGTGGATTGGAGAAGCATTAGCAAAAGATTTTATGAAATGAAACTTGTTTACATCTGTTGTTTTTCTATTTTTGCGTCCCTTTTTTAAAGAAGGGTGTGAAATTCACATAAAAATATACACAGTATGAAAGTTAAAGTATTGAATAAAGACGGGAAAGAAACCGGTCGCGAAGTGGATCTTGCAGATAGCATTTTTGCTGTAGAACCTAATGACCATGCGGTTTGGCTGGCTGTTCGTCAATTTCAGGCAGCTCAACGCCAAGGCACGCATAAAACAAAAGAGCGTTGGGAAATTTCTCGCACAACCAAAAAAGCTTTTCGTCAAAAAGGAACAGGCGGTGCTAGACGCGGTGACATGAAATCACCTCTTGTTCGTGGAGGTGCTCGCGTTTTTGGTCCAAAACCACACGACTACGATTTCAAATTGAATAAAAAAGTAAAAGACCTTGCGCGTAAAAGTGCATTGACATACAAGGCTAAGGACAATAAAATTGTTGTTGTTGAAGATTTCAACATTGATACACCTAAAACAAAAGATTTCATTTCAATTCTTGCAAACTTAAACTTGAAAGGTGTAAAAAGCACTTTGGTGTTTGGTGAAATCACCAACGGACTTTTGAAAAGTTCACGCAACATTCCTACTGTTAATTTGGTAGATGTTCGCACATTGAACATTTTCGATATTATGAATTCAAAAACTTTAGTGCTTAGCGAAAATGCTGTGAAAGCAATTGAAGCTAACCTTGCAAACAACTAATACAAGAAACAATGGCAACAGGAATATTAATCAAGCCGGTAGTTACCGAAAAAGGTACAAAGCTTAGCGAAAAACTAAACACTTACGTTTTCAAAGTGGCTAAAGACGCCAACAAATTGGAAATCAAAAAAGCGGTTGAACAACATTACAATGTACAAGTTGCCAATGTAGGAACTTCAATTATTCCAGGTAAAGCTAAAGTACGCCAAACTAAAAAAGGCGTAGCGCGCGGTATCAAGCCTGCTTACAAAAAAGCATTTGTTACACTTCGTGATGGCGAAACCATTGATTTTTACGGTAACGTTTAATTTGTAAATAAGATTTTTCTTTAACTATAGCAGATACCTAACTGCTGATAACACAAAACGGGAAACTAAAAGAAAAAGCCATGGGCATTAAAAAGTACAAACCAACAACACCTAGCTTGCGCTTCACAGAGTTGTTGACTTTTGAAGAAATTACTACCAATAAACCCGAGAAGAGCCTATTAGCTCCCATCAAAAAGTCGGGTGGTAGAAACAGCGCGGGTGAAATGACCATGCGTTACAAAGGTGGTGGACACAAAAGACGCTACCGTATCATTGACTTCAAACGCGACAAATTTGATATTGCAGGTAAAGTTGTTTCTGTAGAATACGATCCAAACCGTTCAGCATTTATCGCGCTTATAAACTACCCTGATGGTGAAAAGCGTTACATCATCGCTCCAAATGGTTTGAAAGTCGGTCAATCAGTTGTTTCAGGTACTGCTGTAGCTCCTGAATTGGGCAACACATTGCCACTTGCTAATATTCCGCTGGGAACAAACATTCACAACATTGAATTGCACCCAGGTCGTGGTGGTGCTATTGTGCGCAGTGCAGGAACTTCTGCTCAGCTTTTGGCACGTGAAGATAAATATGCCATCATAAAATTACCTTCTGGCGAAACACGCAGAATTCTTAAAACTTGTTTGGCAACTGTTGGTATTGTTTCTAACTCCGACCATAATCTTCAAAGTCTTGGTAAAGCAGGTCGTAAGCGTTGGTTAGGTCGCAGACCTCGTACTCGTCCGGTAGCGATGAACCCTGTAGATCACCCAATGGGTGGTGGTGAAGGTCGCGCATCTGGTGGTCACCCACGTAGCCGTAACAGCCAAAAATCTAAGGGCTTAAAAACACGCGCGCCTAAAAATGCTTCAAGCAGATTGATTATTAAACGTAGAAACACTAAATAACAAATAAAATACATAAGAAATGGGACGTAGTATAAAAAAAGGACCTTACGTAGCTTACAAGTTATTAAAGAAGTTGGCTAAACTAAACGAGGCAGGCAAAAAAACAGTTATCAAAACATGGAGTCGCCCTTCAATGATTTTACCTGATATGGTAGGTCACACATTTGCGGTACACAACGGAAATAAATTTATTCCAGTATATGTAACTGAAAACATGGTGGGTCATCGTTTAGGCGAATTCAGCCCTACACGACAGTTCAAAGGTCACTCAGGCAACAAAAAGAAATAATTAAGAAAGTATTCACTCATTGAATAAAGAAATAAAATGGAAGCAGTAGCAAAATTAAATAACAATCCAACCAGCGATCGCAAAATGCGTTTGATTGCTGATTTGATTCGCGGCAAGAAGGTTGAAGATGCACTTACAATCTTGAAGTTCAGCAAACAAGAAGCATCTAACAAATTAGAGAAATTGTTGAAAAGTGCCATCAACAATTGGCAACAAAAAAACGATGCTCGTCCAGAGGATAACGAACTTGTGATAAAAGAAATTTTTGTTGACCAAGGTCGCTCATTAAAGCGTTTCTTGCCAGCACCACAGGGTCGTGCATATCGTATTCGCAAGCGTAGCAATCACGTAACCGTGAAAGTTGATAGCAAAGTGAGTGCAGTAGCACCAGTTGAAACAGCAACTGAGGTTGCAGAATAAATAATATCTCATAGTTGATATAGAAAGCCACCGCAAGGTGGCTTTTTTGTTTTGGGGATGTGAGCAATGGGGCAGGGGAAAAAGATGAATTTAGTAAAGTGGTTTTTTTATCCTCTTTTAATTTCTCTCTAGTCACATCATCCCATGAATGCCTTACCTGTTGTAGATGATAAACTCGGCTGTTGTCATCCTTCGTTTGAGAACTGAACGAGATTGCTTCCTCCCCGCTTTGCGGGACAAGGCGCAATGACGTGGTCTTTTTTGGGGTGAATCGGTCGTTATCTTATCTATAAACATTTTACCCCATTGCGGGTATTGGAACAACATGGTTTATAGTCAAATACTGCCCGACCCCGAAGGGGTCACATGTTTATAGCATCCACCATTACAATAATATGCGACCCCTTCAGGGTCGAACGCAAAATTACCATTGATGCTATAAACATGTGACCCCGTAAGGGTCATAGAAACTACTGCCCGACCCGGCAGTGGTGCAATTTTTATAGCAAGCCACAAACACCCCTAATAAACGACCCTATCGGGGTCGCAGCACTTTTGCATATTGTCTCTATAAACATGAAATCCCTATGAAATTATTTGCTAATGTTTCTGTTTATGAAACGTCCGCAAAGCTAGACGGTTGCTGTGAAGGAATTGGGCGGGGAGGTTTGGACTTTATTTGAGTAGACATTGGGACGAAGGAGATACTATATCAACGGCAGGTTGATAAAACACTGGCAAAGCCAATGATAGGGCAACAGAGCCTCGGTGATGGTATCCTTGGTTTCAGGTATAGGGCAACAGAGCCTAGGTGATGGTATCCTTGGTTTCAGGTATAGGGCAACAGAGCCTCGGTGATGGTATCCTTGCTTTCAGGTATAGGTCAACAGAGCCTCGGTGATGGTATCCTTGGTTTTAGGTATAGCATAAACAGCATGCTGATATAATACTGGTAAATTCACCAACCACCACCCCGCAGGGGT
>CAZKHZ010000043.1:0-21905 GCA_964552715.1 uncultured Chitinophagaceae bacterium
TATCAACACGCCACTCGATTTGCCTGCACCTAACACAAGAATTTGCTTCATAATACAAAGCTATAATTAGCTGTGATATTTTATGGTAGAACAGAAATTGTGCATGTGAAAAGATTCATGTGGCAGCATTTATGATAAGCAATAAACCTTAGTTTCAGGTACAGGGCAACTGAGCCTCGGTGATAGTACTAGTAACCTAACATATACGGCAAACGAATGGTTGATATGGTAATTCATTTTACACATATTATTATAAACAACACAGCTATGTTATAAATAGAATCAGCATTTAATCAGTCTGACCAATCCCGATAGCTATCAGGAGACCAAGTTCCCCCTCAACTCCTTTTCAACAGCCTTGGCGGCATCTTGGTATATAAATTGATAACCCGATTTTAGCACCTTGGCGGCACTACACTTTTGGCTACTTAGCAACATTTCTGCCATTTCGCCCATTGCCAGCTTGATGACAAAAGCAGGCGCGGGAACCAGCAAAGCCTTTTTACCCGAACCATTTATAATAGCTTGCATCAAATCCTTTAGCTCCAAAGGCGCGGGTGCGCATAGATTGTAAGCGCCTTTTATCTGATTATTTTCTAAGGCATGAATAAAAATGCCACACACATCATCAATATGAATCCAAGGATAGAACAAGGGCGACTTGGTAAAATATCCCGCCACACCAAAGGCAAGCGATTTGGAAAGCTCGGGTAGCGCACCGCCATCTTTTGCCAGCACAATACCTATCCTATTGCGCACTTCCCGTATGCCAAGGGTGCTAAATTGCTTCACTTCCCGCTCCCACTGCACGCACACATCGGCTAAAAAAGTAGTGGCAGCGGGATGTGTTTCGGTTACCACTTCTGCCCCGCAATCGCCATAAATACCCACTGCCGAAGCAGACACCAGCACCTCTACTTTGTGCGGTATCTTTTTTAAGGTTTGAAAAAGCAATTGTGTGCTCTGCACACGGCTGTCCATAATTTCCTTTTTGCGGCTTGAAGTCCATCGCGCATCTGCCACACCTGCACCTGCCAGATGCACAATGGCACCCACGCCATCCAGCGCTTTTTCATCCATCGTCATGGCTGCCAAATCCCAGTAAAACGTGTTGCTTTTCTTTCGCCCCGAAGCGGGTTTTCTGCCTATTGTGTTTACCTCATATCCTTTTGCTAATAGCATGTCGCGCAGCCTGTTGCCTATCAATCCACTTGCCCCTGTTATCAATACTTTCATTTGCATAATGTTTTAACACAAAGTTTTCTTCAATGTTGCGCAAAAGTAAAAATAGGGACGAGAGACGAAGGACGAAAGGGCGCGTCCAGTCACTCGCCCCCCGCCCCTCGTCCCTTTATACCATTTATACATGGAATAATGGAATTGTGGAAGAATGGAATAGCTTTTTATACACGGAATAATGGAAGGTTGGAAGAATGGAATATCCATTTCTCTCGTTTGTAATTCCACGATTCCAACCTTCCACAATTCCATCATTCCTCATTCCATCATTCCTCATTCCAACCTTCCACCATTCCACCTTCCATCATTCCAACCTTCCACCATTCCAACCTTCCCTCATTCCATTATTCCATTCTATGTTATTACTAATGTTCATTTCACCCGAATTTCTATTTTCGCGCCCTCATTAAATATTAAGTACAAAACATAAATAAACACATGAGAGACAAATACGAATTAGAGTTAGGGCAATGGATTGATAACGAGCGCGCAGCACTTGAACTGTTAGAAACAGCCAGCAAACTGCAACTGAACAAAAGTGTGGAACTAGTTCTTTTTCGCAGAAAGCTATATGATAAAAGACTGAGTGAAATCATCAACGACCATGTATATGTTGCTAAATTCTCTGGTATAGATTTGACTTTGGATGTTACCCTGAACCTTACTCGTGCCTTAAATAAATTAGACCTTGCCCCTTCTAAAATTGACCTTGGCAGATTGAGCAAAGAATGGTTGGAAGAAGGCAAGAACTTCCCCGACTTCGATGCTTTTGTTACCGAAAAACTGAAAGACTTTATTGGTGTTCAAAAAAGAGTGTTGAAGCCACGCGATATTGTGTTGTATGGTTTTGGGCGCATCGGCAGATTGGCGGCAAGGGTATTGATAGAACATGCCGGTAGCGGACAACAATTGCGATTGAAAGGTATTGTTACCCGCCAACGCAGCACCGATGATTTAGAAAAACGCGCTTCACTTTTGCGCAAAGATTCTATACATGGCAAGTTTGCAGGGGCAGTAGATGCCGACATGGAAAGCGGTAGCATTGTGATTAATGGTCATAAAGTAAAAATGATTTCGGCACAATCGCCCAGCGAAGTTGACTACACAGAATATGGTATTAATGACGCTATCATTATTGACAACACAGGTGTGTGGCGCGATGAAGAAGGCTTGGGCGAACACTTGAAAGCGAAAGGCAGCGATGTGGTAATTCTTACCGCCCCGGGCAAAGGTGACATTCCAAACATTGTGTATGGTGTAAACCATCAAAGCTACAATGCCAGCAAGCAAAAGATATTCAGTGCGGCAAGTTGCACTACCAATGCAATCGTTCCTGTAATTCAGGTAATTCAGGGTGCTTTGGGAATTGAGCAAGGGCACATTGAAACTGTTCACGCCTACACCAACGATCAAAACCTGTTGGACAATTACCACAAAAAATCGCGTAGAGGCAGAGGCGCTCCTGTTAATATGGTAATCACTGAAACTGGCGCGGGCAAAGCGGTTACCAAAATATTCCCTGACATGAAGGGCAAATTGACTTCCAATGCAGTGCGCGTGCCTGTGGCAAATGTGTCGTTAGCAATTTTGAGCTTACAGGTGAACCAAAAAACTACCGTTGAAGAAGTTAACAACTTGCTTAGAAACGCTTCGCTTTATGGCGACTTAGTGGAACAAATTGATTTCTCGGTTAGCGAGGAATTAGTATCAAGCGATGTAGTAGGCAACAGCCACGGCTGCGAAATAGATAGCAAAGCAACCATCGTTTCAGAAGATGGAAAACGCATTGTTATCTACGCATGGTACGATAATGAATACGGCTATACTTGTCAGGTTGTGCGCCTTGCAAAACACTTGGCAGGGGTTAGAAGATTGATTTACTATTAAACTATTTTAGATTTTATTGGTGAGATTGCTTTTTGTATTTCAATCACACTTCTAAAATCACACTTCTAAAATCTACTGAATGGCAAGCAAACTAAAATCACTTTCAACTACACAGAAGTATTCGTTCACAAATGCAAAGGAGTATTTGGTGGGCATTGTTGTAAGTGAATACCACAGCGACATCAACAATAAAATGCGCGATGCTGCCATCAAGCGATTGAAAGAAAGCGGAGTGCAGGCAAAGCAAATTATTACTGTGTATGCACCCGGTGCCTACGAAATTCCACTGGCTGCAAGGTGGCTTTATGACTCGGATGATTTTGATGCAATTATCTGCCTCGGTTGTGTCATTAAAGGTGATACCGAACATGATTTCTACATTAACGATGCCATAGCCAAGCAACTGCTAAAGATGGGTGTAGATGACGATGCACCGTATGTTTTTGGGGTGCTAACAGTTAATAATGTACAACAAGCTTTAGACCGCTCGGGCGGTAAATTGGGCAACAAAGGCGATGAATGCGCACTAGCAGCATTGAAAATGCTTGATTTGAGAGACCGCTTATTGACTTAAATAACTACCTACCAATGTACATTTTGATTAGCCTTGTACATAAAACCAAAAACTTATTATGGATAAAAAGACCGCCCTGCTCGTTGGAGCTTCGGGTTTAGTAGGCAGTTTGTGCCTCGAAGATTTAGTAGCCTCAAAGCTTTACAAAGACATAATTGTAGTAACCCGAAAGAAGTTGTTTCCTCCTCATTTAGGTGTTACCAATATAATCTCAGACTTCAGTGATTTAGATGAAATTGCAACGCAACTAAAAGCCGACCATGTGTATTGCGCATTAGGAACAACTATTGCCAAAGCAGGCTCACAAACTGCATTTAAAAAAGTGGATTATGAATATCCGCTAAAAGTGGCAACGCTTTCAAAACAAAACGGAGCGCAGAAATTCATCCTTGTTTCGGCAATTGGTGCCGACTCCAATTCATCAGTGTTTTATAGCAAGGTGAAAGGCAAACTAGAAGACGGGATACAGAAGTTAAACTTTGAAAGTTTTGTAATTCTTCAGCCATCTTTTTTACTTGGCAAAAGAAGTGAAGTACGTCTTGGCGAATTGATTGGCAAGAATATCGCCTCTGCTTTGTCATTTGTTTTTGTTGGAGGACTAGAAAAATATAAAGGAATAGAAGCCTCGGATGTGGCAAAGTCAATGGTGGTTTTTGCTAACAAACGAGATGCGAAGCTAATACGTGCCCAATATAAGGATATGGTAAAAGCCGCAGATGAATTTGGTAAATGGCAGGCATAGCCACATTCACTTTATCAAAATCATTTACCGAGTTTAATGTAAAACATGGAAATTCTATTTCCTTCGCGCACGGAATGAGCTTAATGAAATTACCTGCAAAGCGGTTGCTTACAGCCTTGCTTATATTTTTGGTTTACGGAGTTAATGCCCAAAAAATCATCCCTAAAAAGTTAGAGATAGATGAGGCTGCTGAATTTGAAAAGGTAGATTCTTTCAGAATGTTGCACCTTGTAATAGGTGGAAATATTTACAAAACCGAAGCGCAGGTTAAGCAGGCATTTAATAAAGAAGAAGGCAAATACGATTTCAACCACGAATTGAGATACATCCAACCCATAATGAATTTGGGCGATATTACAATTGCCAATCTCAAAACATCATTTACTGGCGATAATACTTCACCATATTCTGCACCAGATGAATTTGCTGTTGCTTTAAAGTATAGTGGTATAAATGCTTTGATGATGGCAAATACCAATACAACAAACATTGAAAAAGCAGGATTAGAGCGCACACAGGAAATTCTGAAAACCGTTGACATCATTCACACTGGAGCATTTAATAATAACATTCAGCGCAATGGCAATTGCCCTATGATTCTTTTTAGAAAAGGATTCCGTATTGCTGTTTTGAATTATGCGATTCTACCTTCGCGCAATAGTGCTTCAAAAGATTTCATCATCAACATAGCAGACAAAAATCTAATTGAATTGGATATGCGTGCTGCGCGTATGCAGAGTGTGGACTTTGTGGTTGTGTATTTTGACTGGGGCAGCAATTCTCAAGATATTCCTTCGTATGCCCAACAACAATTAGCGCGCTTTGCTTTTGAAAAAGGTGCCGGTTTGGTGGTGGGTACACATCCAAACACAGTGCAGTACATGGAGTTTTTAGATTATTATTATTACGGGCAAGCACAAACTGGTTTAGTTGCCTATTCGCTTGGCAATATGATTGCTGGGAACGAGGATTTGCGCAATCGCAATGGAATTTTGTTGGATATAGAATTGCTCAAAAATAACTTTACAGGGCAAGTGAAGTTGGGTGATTATGGTTTTATACCTATTTGGAATTATTACGATACAATTTCTAAACCTGGGCAAACAAGAGTGATGGCACTTCCATCGGCAAATGTTCAAGAGGGAGATGTTTACAAAGACATACCATACATAGAGCAACGCAGGGCTGCAAATTCGGCATTTGAAATTCGCAAGTTGTTGGGCACGCACAGCGATGAGATTCAATACAACCTTTCAGATAGAGTAGTTAGCAATGTGGACGAAACTGTTCATCTTATCAATGCTTCATTAAACAATAAACTAAGTATTTTTCGCCCAGATATTATGCAATCAAGCGCGGCACCTGTACAAGCTAAACGTGCATTTAATAAAGAAGAATCGGATACTTTTTACCGCGTTCAGTTTTATGCTATGAAGAAGTTCATTCCTTTGGATACCAACTATTACGAGCATTTAAAGGGATTCGTAACCATGGAAGACGAGGGTTACTTTAAATACTTTTCAAAAGGCAGTTTCAATTTTGATGTGGTGCATAATCTTTGGTTGAGGGTTTTTAAACCCCGCTACAAGCAAAGCTTTATTGTAGGTTTTGTTGGCAATCGCAGGGTAATGGAAATAACCGTGGACGGAATTACTCATTAGACTTCTTCCTTAATTCATCTATTTATTTCGCATAGTTGCAGCGTTCATCTTTGCAGGTGTACGTGTTACACACTTCAAATCTTACAGGTTAAAAAAATCGCGAAATCGCAATTAAAGAGGCAAATCGCATACTGAAGTATTTTTGTACAAAAGTCTTCATTTGAGCTAAGTAAATAATGTATTTTTAAAAAGC
Source organism: uncultured Chitinophagaceae bacterium (assembly GCA_964552715.1). GTDB lineage: Bacteria > Bacteroidota > Bacteroidia > Chitinophagales > LD1 > UBA7692. The sequence continues at coordinate 6,297 of CAZKHZ010000043.1, forward strand.
ACAAATTACAAAGAGTCCATTTATAAATGTCTTTTAAACTCAAAGTAAAATCAGAGAAGAATATTGTTGAATTCTTACCTGCTTGTTGGTGCAATCAAAAAGCTACTTATCTTTCGGTTTAAATAAACACAACATGCACAAAATTTTACTATTAGTTCTGACAGTAAGTTTTACAAACTTTATTACAGCCGCACCTGCAAGTGCCGAAGAAGAGAAAAACAAAAAAGAGAAGAAAGGAAGATCGTTTGCCATACATAGTGCAGAAATTCAAATAACACCTTCCGTAGATTATCATCTCTATCAACAAGGAAATACTTTTAGTGATGCGCCTTATAAAGGCACTTATCCATTTATTGGTGCAGGCTTTGGGGCGCAGTATATTTTTCGTCCTATAAAAATGTTGAGCGTTTCAACAGGATTACAATTTAGAATGCTTGGGCAGTTTCAAAGACAAAGAACATATCCGATAATTGGCAGTTCTTACATCAGCTTCACTGGCAATACACATCAGATGTTGCTTTCAATACCGCTTTACATTCACCTATATAAAAAGATGAGAGACTGTACTTTTGAGTTTGCCATCGGTCCTGATTTTAATATACCTATTGCGATGCGCGCTTCGGGCAAAAGCTATGCGTCCAATGGCTCGGAAATATCGAGCAGCAACGAAACTAATACATACAGCACTACACAGATGAAAGATATGGCATCGTTTGGCATATCTATGTTTTTGGGTGGCGAACTGGTGATAAATGAACATGCAGATATCTTTATAGGTCCACAGATTCAGTTCTTAAACTTAGCGCGTTTCAATAGCGATTTGCGCAAACTGGAAAGAACTTCAGGCAGATTTTTTGATGCTGGGCTTGGTTTAAAAATGGGTTTCAGGATTCATTAATGCAATACAAAAAGGGACGAGGGTGAGGGACCCGGGACGCTTGCAAACGTCCTTCATTCCATGACCCTCGTTTCATTTTTGGTGTAGCTTAGAATTAGTTTCAAATTCGAGTAAACAATTACCTGCTATTGGGTGATTGCTAAGAATACAAATCTGCTACCTTCGCCTGCATGAACAGAGTTTATTTTGATAATGCGGCAACAACACCGATTGATAAAAGGGTGTTGGAAGAAATGATGCCGTTTCTGACCGAGCATTTCGGGAATCCGAGTTCGATACATCATTTTGGTAGAAAGCCAAAAGCAGCAGTTGAAAAAGGGCGCAAGCAAATCGCCAACTTCTTAAATGCCTCAGCAGGGGAAATATTTTTTACGAGTGGCGGTACAGAAAGTAACAACATGGTGCTTCGTTGTGCGGTGCGCGACCTTGGTGTACAGCGCATCATCACCTCTCCTATTGAACATGATTGTGTGTTGAATGCAAGCAAACAATTACAGAAAGAAGGCATTGAATTGGAGTTATTGGAAGTAGATACAAAGGGCAGCTTGAACTTGCAACAGTTGGAGGCTTTGCTTGAAAACAAAGAGAAGAAAACATTGGTGAGTTTGATGCATGCCAATAATGAAATAGGTACACTTACAGATATCAATACCATTTCTGCATTGTGCATGAAACACGGTGCTTTGTTTCATACAGATACGGTGCAAAGTCTAGCCTATTTTCCATTTGATGTACAGCAGACTAAAGTTCATTTTTTGAGTGGGTCAGCTCATAAGTTGCATGGACCCAAGGGCGTTGGCTTTATCTATATTAATGGTGAGGCGCAGATTTCACCGTTGATTTTTGGTGGCAGCCAGGAGCGAAACATGCGCGCAGGCACGGAGAATGTAGCAGGCATTGTGGGGTTTGGCAAAGCAATTGAAGTGGCGCAAGCATCTATGGGCGAAACGGAAGTGCATATCAGCAATTTGCGCACAAGGATGGTTTCTAAACTTATGGAGTTGATACCTGATATTCAATTTAATGGGGATGTTGAAAATGGATTTTATAAAGTGTTGAGTGTGTCGCTGCCGCCTAACCCCAAGAGTGAAATGATGTTGATGAATATTGACATTGCAGGCATTGCGGCAAGCGGAGGTAGTGCCTGTTCTTCGGGTACAGAGAAAGGGAGCCATGTGTTGGAGGCTATCAAAGCTCCTGTGGACCGGAAGGCAATACGCTTTTCATTTTCAAAATTTAATACCATAGAAGAAGTGGATTTTGTGGTGAATAAGTTGGCGGAATTGGTAGGTACTCGGTCTGACCTTGGTCAGACTTTGCAGCATCAAAGTTTGTAATTGTAATTCAATCTTATAATAAAATTGATGACGCTTTCCCTCTTCTTTTACGATATCGCTATGTTGCTTTACTATACAGCAGCTAAAGTGAGTTCGTTGTTTTTTCCAAAAGCAAAAGACTGGATGGAGGGTAGAGCGGTAACTGCGCAACTATTAAAGTCGTTTACTAAACCAAGTAAAGCAAATCGTATTTGGATTCATTGCAGTTCGCTGGGGGAGTTTGAACAAGCGCGCCCTTTGATGGAAAGAATAAAACAGGCAAAACCCGATGCGTTTGTGTTGCTTACCTTCTTCTCCCCTTCTGGCTATAATATTAGAAAAGATTTTGCGCTTGCGGATGTGGTTTGTTACCTGCCGCATGATACCAAAGCTAATGCCCGAGAATTGATTACTGTGTTTGAACCCACTTTGGTGTTGTGGACGAAGTATGATTTCTTTTATCATTTTCTTAATGAGTTGAAACTTGCCAAAGTGCCTGTGGTATTGTTTGCAGCGCGGTTTTTGCCGGGGCAGGTTTTCTTTAAAAGTTATGGGGTGCTATTTAGAAAAATGCTTGGGTGCTTTAGTAAAATATATGTGCAGGATGAGGCATCAAAGCAATTGCTTTTAGATACAAATTTAGAAAGTGAACAAGCCAACGATACGCGGTTTGACAGGGTGATTGCCATTGCAGATGAGCGCAAACAATTTCAAGAAATAGAAAAGTTTATTGCTGGAAGGCGCACGGTGGTGTGTGGAAGTACGTGGCACGCAGATGAAGTGATGCTTTGTGAAATTATTAAGCATAATACTTTTGACAATACTGTGTGGATTATTGCGCCACACAACGTGAATGCACAGCACATACAGCGGTTGCAAAATATGTTGGAGGGTAAGGGTGTGTTGCTAAGTGGGTTAACAATTACATCCTCCCCCGTTTCCCCTCCAGAGGGGGAGAAACAGCCGAGTTTGTCATCAGCAATTGGGATGCCGAATAACGGAGATAGTATTAATGACATCGCTGAAAAGAATGTATTGATAGTTGACAGTATTGGGATGTTGTCATCTATTTATGCTTATGCCAACGTGGCGTATATTGGCGGGGGCTTTGGGGCTTCGGTGCATAATGTGTTGGAAGCTGCGGTGTATGGTGTAGGCGTTTTATTTGGTAGCAATTATAAAAAGAGTATGGAGTGTGTAGATTTGAAAAGGGAGCAAGGAGGTTTTTCGATTAGCAATAAATTGGAGCTGAGGGAGAAAATAAGTATGATGTTGGAACCAAGCAGAGCTGTTAAAACAGGTGAAATTTCTCGCAATTATGTAATGAATCGGGCGGGAGGAACGGATAAGATATTTACTTTCGTTCAGCAATATTTAATTGGGTAGCACATGAAGAAATTCTTAATAACACTTCTCTCCTTTTTACTTTTCCTTTCTTCCCACTCTCAGTGTATGGCTCCATATTCTGATTTTAATTTCTTTCAATATGTTTTTGAAAATGGAAAATCAACAAAGATAGAGCCGCTGCCACTGAAGGGATATAAAGTTGGAAAAGAGGTTTTTGCTTACGTACATCAAAACTCACGATTGAAAGTTTATTATCAGGGCAGCACTTACAATGCCTGCGATGTGGTGCCCAATTATTTCACAACTGATCATCTTTTTGTTTTCCAAAATTTGAATAGCATCAAAGTGTTGAACGAAAATAGGTTTCAGCAGATTGAGTTTCAATTTAGAGAGGGTGAGGATAGGCTGTATGTGAGTGATAGCTTGGTGGTGTGGACGAATCCATTCAGAGAGGTAAATGTTTTTTATAATGGGGTGACTCGTAAGATTGATGACATCAATACGATGAATGCTAAAATCAGCGATAACACTTATGCCTACATGGATATTTCGAACAATTTCAAGGTGTTTTATCAGGGTAAGGTATCGGTATTAGAGAGTTATGTGCCTGAGCAGTTTTATGTGGACCGTGATATTGTTACTTGGTTGGATTATCAAAGCAACTATAAGTTTTTTTATAAAGGGAAAATTTATGAATCGAACATCAATAATGTGTTGCAGGTGTTTCCGTGCGAAAAGCAGTTTGTTTATATCTCGCGGCTGAATGAGTTTAGTGTGTGGAGAGAGGGTGAGGAAATTACGCTGCTGAATTATGTGCCGCCAAAGTTTGAGGTGAAAGAGAATATGATTGTGTATGCCGATAAAGGCAACAACTTTTATTGTTTTTATAATGGAGAGAAGATTTGGGTGGAAAGGTACATACCTACAGAGTGGGTGATTGACAATGATATATTGGTGTATAAGGATATTAACGGCAGGTTAAAGGCGATTTATTTTGGTAAAGAAATTGAGGTGAGCGATCAGATTGTACAGAAGTTTACATTGTATAATGAAACTGTTGTGTACTCATTGCAGCCTTACGAAACAAAGATTTGGTGTGCTGGTAAGACTTACACTTACAGGTAGGTTGGGAGGTGGGGAAGAATCGCATTGAGTATCAAGTATATTGACTTATTATAACACAAGTAGATAGAGTGGTTTACGGCACCAGTACTAAATGTTGAAGCGCGAGACGCGCACACAGAAACACGCTCGCGGGACGCAAGAGAGTCCGTGCGTAATTTCCGCTTCGCTTCAACAAAGGGGGAATAACAGCCGAGTAAGATTTGTATGTTGATATTAGATTTGCAAATGCTGGCTAGGGAGGTACGCCAGGGATAGAAGTGAATATCCTTTTGGGGCGTGTTTTCTTCGATTAGTTTTGGAGTATGGATAGGATTGAAAACATCTCAATAAACGTGGGGTGACAGATAAGTGCTAACCGAAAGATAGTAATGGAAAACTTACCCGACACCGATAGTTATCGGGGATTGGATGCGCCATCATGCTTATTTTGGGGCAATAACAAAGCTTTCAATAGATTTTGCTGTGCTGTGCTGTGCTTTCTTATTTTTGCGGAAAGAAAAATCGAATCGTGCAGTCATTTTTATCTTTACAAAACCTACAAAAACAATTCGGCAATTACCTTGCCACCAACAATGTGAGTTTGGATGTGCCTAAGGGAAGCATCTTTGGTTTGTTGGGTCCCAACGGTGCGGGCAAAACCACAATTATCAGAATGATTACGCGCATCATTTACCCAGACAGTGGCAACATTTTGTTTGCTGGCGAAAAACTTGCCGACAAACACACCGAACAGATTGGTTACATGCCAGAAGAACGCGGCTTGTATAAAAAAATGAAGGTTGGTGAGCATCTTATTTATCTGGGCAGGTTAAAAGGTTTGCGCAAGGCAGAAGCTGTGGCGCGGATGAATAAGTGGCTCCAAAAGTTTGAAATAGAAAACTGGGAGAACAAGCGTATCGAAGAGCTGTCGAAAGGTATGAGTCAGAAAGTTCAGTTTATTGGAACGGTGTTGCACGAGCCTGATTTGCTGATATTGGATGAACCTTTCAGTGGCTTAGACCCGATTAACTCTTTGTTGATTGAAGAAGAAATTCGCAACCTAAAAAACGAGGGCAAAACCATTCTTTTTTCTACCCACCGCATGGAACAAGTGGAAGAGATTTGTGATACCATTGTTCTTATTAATAAAGGACAAAACATTTTATGTGGCGGGGTTAAAGAATTGAAACAACAATTCAAACAGCATAAAATGTTGCTGCGTTTTGAAGGGAAACTACCAGATGATTTCGGTAAACATTTTGAAGTGTTGGAGCAAAAAGAAACTGAGGTAATTATTCGTAATAATGAAGGGAATAACAACGAGCTATTGAAGTATTTAATAGAGCAACAGGTAAGTATTGTTTCGTTCAAAGAGTTATTGCCTTCCATTAATGAAATTTTTATCACCTGTGTTCAAGAACAGCAAGCATGAGAAAAGTATTAATCATCATAGAGCGCGAGTATCTATCGCGGGTGAAGCGCACAAGTTTTATAGTTACTACCCTGCTTGCGCCAATAGGCTTTATTGTTTTTATGGTTGCTACGGTGCTGGCAACTACAATGGGTTCGGATGAAAAGAAGATAGCCGTGATAGATGAAAGTGGCGTGTTTAAAGAATCGCGCTTTCCAGATGCCGACAATAAATCGCTTTACTTTAGTTATCCCGAATCTAATTTCGATACGCTTTACAGTCGCCTAAATCAAGAGGGTAAGCAGGCGCAGTACGATGCTATCTTGCGCATTCCACCCGATTTTGATGTGTTGAATCCTAACAGAGTAGGTATTCAACTTTTTACAGCCGATAGACCAGGTTTGAGCATGAAGCAATATCTTTCAAAAACTATTAATGATGTTATCAGGAAAAAGAAGTTAGAAGTTTCAAAAATTGACCCTGAGGTAATCAGCCATCTAAATGAAGACGTGCGCATCAATTATACATCTGGGCTTGGAAACGAAAAGGCTGGCTTTACAGAAGTGGCGGCTATACTTGGTTATCTGGTTGGCTTTATAATCTACATCGCCTTGTTTGTTTATGGCACCATGACGATGAAAGGTGTGATGGAAGAAAAGACAAATAGAATAGTAGAAGTGCTAGTGAGTAGTGTGAAGCCATTTCAATTAATGCTTGGTAAAATAATTGGCATTGGTGCGGTGGGGCTTACACAGTTTGTGTTGTGGGCAGTGTTGATATTCTTATCTAATATATTGTTGGGTGTGGTGCTTGGTGTTACTATTGGCAATAATTTACAAGCACCTTCTTCTTCCATGGGTATGCAAAGCAATGTTGATTTAGATGATGTGCAGTTGATAATGAATCATCTTTCCGAAATTCAATTTCTGCCTTTAATTCTTTGCTTTCTGTTTTTCTTTGTAGGAGGGTTCTTGCTTTATGGTGCATTGTTTGCGGCAGTTGGCGCAGCTACGAGCGATGATGGCGATATGCAGTCGCTTACTTTTCTAATTTCACTGCCAATTATTATTTCTGCTTTGATATTGACTAATGTGATTGGTAATCCTGATGGCAAGTTAGCTTTATGGTCTTCACTCATTCCATTTTCATCGCCATTGATAATGCCCGCACTAATGCCTTTTGAACCACCAATTTGGCAACTATTGTTATCAGGGGTGTTTTTGATTTGTGGTTTTCTCTTCACCACATGGATTGCAGCAAGAATCTACCGCACTGGAATTTTGATGTATGGCAAAAAGGTTACTTTCAAAGAATTGGGAAAGTGGCTCTTTAAGAGTAATTAATAGTACTTAAAACAAAAAAGGCTGAATTCAATGATGAATTCAGCCTTTAGAAAGTCAAAGTGTAAAAATTAGTCTTTAATCCATTTACCACCGTCAGTTTTGCATTGTGCTTCGCTTTCTGCATAGTTATCTAAATTAACTAAAGGTCCAAGACTGTTATCCTTACAAACCGTTGTGTTGTTTGAGATTTGATTTCCATTGCCGCCTTCGCAATGTCCACATTTTTTACAAGATGTAAAAGAAGACATAACTGCAATTGCTACAACTGCGAAAAATAATTTTTTCATATTTTTTATTTTGTTGGTTAATAAATACACCGCAATAATAATAGATTAGATAAAAAGTATCAAGTTAATTTCATCCTTTTATGCACAGATTCTTACCCGAGCAATCATTTTACTTGACAATGACCCATTTACCCTTTTTTGCACTGCAGTCTGCTTTTTGGTAATCATACTCTTGTACTGTACCAGGTATCAAAGATGCTCCCTTACAATAAGCAGATGTATTTCCATTCAGTCCAAAATCACAATAGCCACACTTTTTACAAGAGTTCATGCCAGTGATTACGGCAGTGATTATAAAAGCGAATGCTAATTTTTTCATGTTGTAATACTATTTAATTTTACGAAGGTAACTCATTAGCGTTAATCCACAATTCTCCATTCCTGATTTCCAATTTAGAGGCTGTATTATTTTCATACAATCCACCGGTTCCTAAGCCCTGTGGCATGGAGGTGTTTTTTGTAAAAACCCACTGTGCTATTGCATTCAATCCAACATTACTTTCTAAAGCAGAAGTAACCCACCAGCCAATGTTTTTACGCTTAGCAAGTTCAATCCAGTCATCACAACTAAAAAATCCGCCAAGCAAACTTGGTTTTAAAATAATATAGTGCGGATTGATTTTTTCTAATAATTCGCCTCGCTTCTCCACACTAAAAACACCGATTAGTTCTTCATCTAAAGCTACATCCATAATGCCTGATGCACATATTTCATGCATCAATTCAAACTGCTTAGGCTTGATAGGTTGCTCAATAGAATGAATGTCAAATGCAGCAAGTGCTTTTAGTTTTTCAAAAACATTTAATGAATCAAAAGCCCCGTTTGCATCTAAACGCAATTCAATTTGTTCTTTACTGAACTGCTTTCTAATTCCTTCAATTATTTTCAATTCAGTTGCAAATGCTAATGCCCCAACTTTTAGCTTCACACATTTAAAACCCTGTGCAATCTTTTCTTGGATTTGTTGATGCATAAAGTTTTCATCGCCCATCCATATCAAACCATTGATTGGAATGCCTTTCAAACCCTTAGTGAAATCACTTTCAAACAATACATCTGGCTTATTTGAACTGAGAGCCATCAAAGCCATTTCTAAACCACACACTATGGATGGATACGCTACAATAAGTTGATGTAGATTTGCGAAATGCCAGTCCATATTTTCACATACAGATTGAAGTTTTGCCTCGTAATTTTCCAAATCATCAACACTTAAACCTTCTATAAAACTGCATTCGCCTACACCAACTTTTTTGCCATCAGTTATTTCTAAAAAGTAACCATTCTTATGCGTCATATTACCTCGCGATGTAAGCACGGGAGTTTTAAACTGTAGTGAATACTTTTTGAAGGAAGCAGTAATCATTCTTTAAAGTATTGGCTTAAACATATCCAACACCTTTGTGCCTTCGCGCACAAAAACAGGGAATTCATCATAAGTGAAACTCATGGTAGTGGAAGTGCCGCCATCAAATACTTTAGTATTATCAAACAAATAAATCCACCGACCACCAGCAGGAAAATTGATGGCAATGCTATTTGCAGGAATTTTCATGATTGGTGTTACAAAAACATCGCTACCTAAAAGATAAGCATAACTCGTTCTATCCATGAAATGATACATAGACTTTTTCTGCTTCCATAGACTATCGGCACTATATTGTAAGTAAGGAATCATGGCGTGATGCAGCTTGGTGTATTTACGATAAATATCTGTTGTATTATTGCTGAACATCCAAGGGCGATGTTCTCCGCCTCCACCATTTTCCATAATAGAACAAAATGCACCAAACTGCGCCCAGCGAATAAACAAATCCTCAGTTCTTCCTCTTGCTCCATAAGCAGCAATATTTTCTCTGTAGCCGCCAATGTCGGAGCCAAAAGAAAGGTAGCCGAATTGGGCACTCAAATACATGTTATCTAAGGCAACTCGCAAGCCTTTATAATCAGGATCTTGATCGCCAACCCAACCTGCCCAACAATTGGAGACATCACTGAAAGAAAAATTCACTGCATTTACTGAGCTCACACCTAAAATACCATAATAGGTATCAATTGGACGAGTGGTATTCACTCTATCAATTCCTAATTTTTCACGCGTGTAAGTGTGGAAGAAATCATAGTATTTTCTTGAGTAATCTACCCTGCTTGGCGCGGCTCCCAATCCTTTGGAATAACCTCCCGTAACTACAAAATCTGTGCCATCAACTTTCCATCCATCAATACCAATTGCAAGAATGGAGTCAACTCTTTTTTTCCACCATTCAACAGCATCCAGGTTATACCAATCAATAGCACTTCCCTTACCTTTCCACCATTTTTGAATCAAAGGGGTAGTATCTGCTGCGCTGTTTGTAATGAAATATCCTTTTGCTGCTGCTTCATCATACATTGGCTGAGCATCCAAATTGATTACACCTGTAATCCAAACAAAAACACGCACGTCTCTGCTATGGAAATAATCAACCATAGCTTTGGGGTTAGGGTACAAGCTTTTATCCCATGAAAAAGTATTGTAGCCAGTTTCCCAAGGACTGTCAATAATGATAGCTCCAACAGGAATATCACGCGATAAATAGTCATCTACAATTTGCTGAGCCGACTGTTGTGTACTTTCATCTTCCCATACCCAGTGGCGGAAAATCCATTCGGGCCAAGGTGTGGTTTGTGCCTTTTTTAAAGGCGATTCAAATGGCTTGAATTTATCTTTTGCGCAACCACTTGCAAATAATGCTATTGCAATAATTAAATAGAAGTAATTCTTCATGCTGCCGGATTTAATTTTATGTGAAACTAATAATTGATTTTAGATATTAAACTTATGCAAGATGGTTGAACAGCCAACTGCTACTGCTTTCTATATTTTGCATCATATTCATAAACATGTTTCAAAACGGCAATGTCATTTTCTGAAAGTTGAATACTTCTGCGCTCCATCATTTTTTGGGCTACTTCCAAACCTTTGTCGAAAGTGAAAGTGCGCAACCATTGCGCGCCACCCCAACTAAATGATGGAATGAATTTTGGCGGAAAATCACCCCCGAAAATATTAGCACTTACACCAACCACAGTGCCTGTATTAAACATTGTATTGATTCCGGCTTTACTGTGGTCGCCCATTATCAAACCGCAAAATTGCAAACCTGTATTTCTACTTTTTTCATCAGCATAACTCCACAAATCCACATCGCCATAATTGTTTTTGAGGTTACTGTTGTTGGTATCTGCACCAAGGTTACACCATTCGCCAATTACGCTATTGCCAATAAAACCATCGTGTCCTTTATTACTGTAAGCAAAAAACACGCTGTTGTTTACCTCCCCTCCCACTTTACAATATGGACCAACAGTAGTAGCTCCATAAATTTTCGCACCCATCTTCAAGGTAGCATGTTTGCCCAAAGCAAAGGGACCACGAATCAAAGAGCCTTCCATCACTTCGGCCTCTTTGCCAATGTAAATTACTCCAGTGTTGGTGTTCAAAATACTGCCTTCAACTGTTGCACCTTCCTCTAAAAATAACTTCTGAGTGCTGCCGATAATTTTATTTGAATTACTAAGCGGAGCACTTTTTCTTCCAAAGGTCAGCAAATCAAAATCGGAAGAAATGGCGTATTCATTTTGCTTAAAAATATCCCACACGTTTTTAATCAAAACTGTTTCGCCTTCAAATTGTAAAGTCTTAAATTGTTTAGCTAAGAGTTCAATATTTTGTGAAGTAAAATGATTGCCTGATGAACGAAAAGCTAAGATATCATCATCATGCACCAATGCCTGCTCGGGGTGCAGATTTTGTATCAATTCAGCATGAATGATTGAGGGCAACAAAGCTGCGTTTATAAATAAATTATCTCCTTGAAAATTTACAGGAAAAAGTTGTTGCAAATAGGGTTGTGTTAAGCACGAAACAGGCTTACTTAAATGCTGTTCCCACTTCTCCTTTATGGTAATAATACCTACACGCAATGCAGCAACCGGACGCGTAAAAGTTAACGGCAGTAGCTGCTTGTGCTGGCGAATTGTTTCAAACAGAATTATATTCATTTATTTAAGAATTTAATAGTCGAACACATTAAAACTACAACGGAATATTGTCGTGTTTCTTTTTTGGCAATTTCACCGCTTTGTTCTCCAACATTTTAAAAGCGTTCATCAATTTTTTACGCGTTAGAGATGGCTCAATTACTTCATCTACAAATCCACGTGCTGCAGCCTTGTATGGATTGGCAAAAGCTTCTTTGTATTGGGCTTCCACTTCGGCAAGTTTTGCAGCAGCATCATTTGCAGCAGCAATCTCTTTTTTGAAAATAATTTCGGCTGCACCTTTTGCACCCATCACTGCAATTTCTGCATTTGGCCAAGCGTAATTCATATCAGCACCAATGTGTTTACTGTTCATTACATCATATGCACCGCCATAAGCTTTGCGCACTATCACCGTAACTTTTGGCACGGTAGCTTCAGAAAATGCGAACAACAATTTTGCGCCATTAGTAATGATGGCATTCCACTCTTGGTCGGTGCCAGGTAAAAATCCTGGCACATCTACCAAAGTTAAAAGTGGAATATTAAACGCATCGCAAAAACGAACAAATCGCGCACCTTTTTTAGAGGAATTTATATCTAAAACTCCAGCCAAAACAGCAGGTTGATTAGCAACAATACCAATACTTTTTCCACCAATTCTTGAGAAGCCTACAACTATGTTTTCGGCATAGTCTTTATGCACTTCAAAAAAAGAATTTGCATCAGTAATTTCTTCAATTACTTCGCGAATATCATAAGGCTGCAATGGATTGTCAGGAATTATACCATCCAGCTTTGCTCGTTCTTCATTATTTATTTCATAAGGCAAATCTGGCACACCATCCTCACAATTTTGAGGCACATAACTGAGTAGTTTCTTTATGCCATTAATACATTCCACTTCGTTTGCGTAAGCAAAATGTGTAACGCCACTTTTGGTTGCATGTGTGTGTGCACCGCCCAATTCTTCGCTGGTTACTTCCTCGTGCGTTACGGTTTTTACAACGTTAGGTCCGGTAACAAACATATAGGAAGTGTTTTCTACCATCATAATAAAATCGGTGATGGCTGGCGAATACACCGCACCGCCTGCGCATGGACCCAGAATTGCAGAAATTTGTGGCACCACGCCACTTGCCAAAGTGTTGCGATAAAATATATCGGCATAGCCACCAAGGCTTACAACCCCTTCCTGAATTCTGGCACCACCGCTATCATTTAAACCAATAACAGGTGCACCATTTTTCATTGCCAAATCCATGATTTTGCAAATTTTCTCAGCGTGTGTTTCGCTTAGTGCACCACCAAAAACAGTAAAGTCTTGCGAAAAAACATACACCAATCTGCCATGGATTCTTCCATATCCCGTCACTACGCCATCTCCAGGAAAAATCTGTTTTTCTAAACCAAACTCACGCGAACGGTGCTCTACCAGCATTCCGATTTCTTCAAAAGTTCCGGCATCTATTAATAAATCTACACGCTCGCGGGCGGTGAGCTTGCCCTTTTTATGTTGCGCATCTATTTTATCCTGCCCCCCGCCAAGCAAAGCCTGTGCGCGTTTTTGGTCTAATACATTTGATTTTCCCATGTCAATTTTATGCTGACAAACCTAAGCGATTTTTCGAGTTGAAAATCAATGAAACTGAATTTATACAATTGTTAATTCTAAAGCCTTTAGAAAATCTTTAGCGTTTGAGTGAACCAAATAGTTTTTCCCATCGTATAAAATGTTACCCTCAAAATTAATAATGAAAACTTCTCTTAGATGAAACGAGTTCTATCTGCTGCAATGCAAAACTATGGCAATGCACCTCAGGATGTAAATTCCCCTTCGCATTCTACTAATGAAGTTGTAACAGCGTTTCTTGAATCGAAGCGAAACTCCTTGATTACAAGGGTTAATATTTTTGCGCAATTGAAAGACGGATTTGAGTTTTTACTCAAATTGGGGATTGATGCTGACATGCCTTTTCGCGAAGCAAAACTGATACGCTTTACTAATTTGATATGTGTGCTGGTTGTTTTTGGAATCATTCTTTACATACCTTATTCTATTGCTACAGGAAGTTATTATTTGGCTGCAATTGAAGCGGTGGATGCCGCATTAGTTGCTTCTGCGCTTTATTTTTCACACAAAAAACAATACTCAACTTCAAAGTTCATTTTGATAGGTGTGGTGAATGTGTTTATTTATATAAATGCCTGTTACATCGGTCACGATGCCAACATTCAGCACTTTTATGTATTGATAAACATTGTACCTTTTCTGGTTTTTAGATTGAATCAGGTGAAGCACATTGCAGCAGCGGTTTGTATGACAATTGCTTGGTTTATTACTTATCAATTTACATACCATCATTTTGTTGGAATAAATTTGCCGCTAGAAGTACAAGCAGGCACAAAACAAATTGGCACATGGTTAGATTTTGTTCTGTTTGCCTCAGCTATTTATATATTGGCAAAAAACAATTTTGATGTGGAAGAAGCACTTGCCGGAAGCAATCAAATTTTGCAGACACAAACTGTAGAACTTAAACGTAGCAATGAAGATTTAGAGCAATTTGCTTACATCATTTCGCATGATTTGAGGGTTCCTTTGCGCAACATTAATAACTTTTTAACGCTGTTGGAAAGAAGGCACGCGCCCGAGCTAAAACAAGAAGCGAAAGACTTTATTGGATACTCGGTGAGTGGTTCAAAGCGACTGGAAAGGTTAATTGAAGATTTGCTTTCGTATAGTAAAGTGGGGCGCAATTTGCCACCAACACAAACTGTAGAAGCTGCTGAAGTATTGAAAATAATTCAGTTTGAGATGAAGGATAAAGTGCTTCGTCCGAATAACAAAATTTCGGTGGAAGGAAATATGCCTGCTTTGCGCAATGTGCACAGCACAATGGTGTATCACGTTTTTCAAAACTTAATTACTAATGGCTTGAAGTTTAATAAAAATGAAAAGCCAGAGGTTGTGATAAGTGTGAAAGAGGATAAAGCAAATTATGTGTTTCAGGTGAAAGACAATGGCATTGGTATACCTATGGAATACAAAAATAAATTGTTCCAAATGTTTAAACGCTTACATACCGAAGAGGAGTTTCAAGGCACGGGTATGGGTTTGGCAATTTGCAAACGCATAGTAAATTTCTACAAAGGGGAGGTTTGGTTTGAGAGCGAAACAGGCAGAGGCACTTCGTTTTACTTTTCGATTCCTAAGTAAGGAGTTTTAAGTTCCAAGTCGAAAGTAACAAGTAAACAGCCCTTTATCTGTTACTTGCAACTCGTTACTTTCTATCTACTCCCACCTTTTTTCAACATCATTCACATAAAACTTTTTCCAAACCCGCCCTTTCTGTTATTTTCGCACCGCTTTTTGGAAAAGCATAAAGTCATGGCAAATTTAAAAGAGGTTAGAAACCGCATCAGTAGCGTAAAAACTACACAACAAATCACCAAGGCAATGAAATTAGTTTCAGCAAGTAAGCTAAAACGTGCTCAGGATAGAATTGTGCAAATGCGTCCTTATTCAAATAAGTTGAATAGTATTTTGAGTAATTTAATGGAAAGTCTTGAAGGAGAAGATATTTCATTAGCATTAAATAAAGTACGTGAACCCAAAAAGATACTGATAGTGCTAATTACTTCAGATAAAGGTCTTTGCGGTGGTTTCAACAGCAACCTTATTAAAGCTACACGCAACATGCTTGCAAAAACTTATGCAACACAGCTTGCTGCTGGAAACGTTACGCTTATTCCAATCGGCAAAAAAGGATTTGACTATTTTAAAAAAGTTGAAAAACTGAAAATCAATTCAGCCTATCAAGGTTTATTGAACACCTTAAATTTTACTGCTTCGCAAGAAGTAAGCACAACCATCAC
>CAZKHZ010000044.1:0-21893 GCA_964552715.1 uncultured Chitinophagaceae bacterium
GGGCAGCGGCATTAAATCAAAAGTTATTGGGTGGTAGTTTTGCTTTTCTAAATACTGAAGAGTGGACAAAGGCAATTGTGCAAACACATCCTTCTTTTCAAAATATATTGAATTGGGTAAGCTGTTTTGCATTGGCGGTAAATGAAGAAAATGCTTCGTTTGGCAGGGTGGTAACTGCGCCAACCAATGGCGCAGCGGGCGTTATTCCTGCCGTGTTGATGTACTATCTTTTGTTTGCAAAAACTTCATCGGACACAAAAGAAAACGATGTGATAAAGTTTTTACTTACGGCATCAGAAATCGGAGCTATTTTTAAAAAGGGTTCAACCATATCAGCGGCAATGGGCGGTTGCCAAGCCGAGATAGGCGTGAGCAGTGCCATGGCGGCTGGCGCGCTCACCGAATGCTTGGGTGGAACGCCTCATCAGGTATTGCAGGCTGCAGAGATAGCGATGGAGCATCACCTTGGCTTGACCTGCGACCCAATAGGCGGCTTAGTGCAAATACCTTGTATAGAGCGCAACACTATGGGGGCAATTAAAGCAATCACCGCAGCGCAGTTGGCTTTGCAAAGCGATGCCGAAAGAGCAAAGGTGAGTTTGGATGCAGTGATAAAAACCATGTGGGAAACCGCACAAGACATGAGCCACAAATATAAAGAAACCGCAGATGGTGGTTTGGCGACAACTATACCGTTGAACTTGCCAGAGTGCTAGTAATGTAATTCAAAAATATTGTTGAGTTTTTCATCTAAGTGCATTTGAACTTTTTTTAAGATTAAGTGGAATAAAAATGATGTTGTGCATGTAGGTTTTAACCTGTGGCAACAAGCCACCGCTGGCAAAACTATAATGGTTGCCGAGGTGGTGATAATGTAAAAGGTGATTCTTGTCGAAGCATACAAACCTTTACAGCTTCATATTTTTAGCGTGTGAAATTAAACAAAACAAAAATTTCAAATGCAGAAGTTTAAACTTTAAAAGAAAAAATTACCTTCGCATCCCATTTTTATTGTGAGATTATAATCTCTCTTTTCTGAATGTGTTCTTTGTTTTTGTAGTTTAAAAACTATTTGCGGGCGTGGTGAAATTGGTAGACATACTTGACTTAGGATCAAGCGCTTCACGGCATGGGGGTTCGAGTCCCTCCGCCCGCACTAACTTTATGGTGGCTTCACATCAGCCAAAATCTTCAAAGGGCAAATTTCTGCCCATTTAATTTTGAAAAAATAATAATGACAGTTACGCAGGAAAAAGTAAACGACTTAAAATCTAGAGTTGTTATAGATTTAAAAAAAGAAGACCTTGAGTTGAAGGTAAATACAGAGCTTAAAAAAGTTTCTAAAAAAGTTGCTCTAAAAGGCTTTCGCGCAGGCAACGCTCCTATGGGTTTGGTAAAAAAGATGTATGGAAACAGCATTCTTTTTGAAGAGATTGATAAGGTGCTAAATGAGGAAGTGCATAAATTTATAGAAGAAAATAAACTCAACATTCTTGCACAGCCCATTCCTGCCGAAGGACAAACGTTAAGCAACCTCGACATCAATAATATTAGAGATGTGAATTTTGCTTTTGAAATTGGTCACGCACCCGAGTTTAACCTAAGCTACTTAGATAATGCGCCTGCCTTCAACAAATACAAAATTGAAGTTACAGACACCATGTTGAATGAAGAAGTAGCGCGTGTTCGCAAACGCTTTGCAAAATATGAGTATCCCGAAACTGTTGAAGAAAAAGACATTCTTACTTTAAGCATCGAAGAATTGGATGAAACCGGTGTAGTAAAAGAAGGCGGCATAAACACAACTTCAAGTGTGTTGGTAGAATTGGTAAAACCAGAACATAAAGCACAGTTTTTGAGCCTAACTAAAATGCAAAGTTTTGAAGGCAATGTGTTTGAACTTTTTGATAGAGATAGGGAAGGAGTTGCTAAGCATATTTTAAATGTAGCCGATCTGTCAACTTTAGACGCAATAGGCGACAAGTTCAAATTAACTTTGAACAACATCACCCGCGCACTTCCTGCTGATTTAGATGAAGAGTTTTTCCAAAAGGCTTTTGGCGAAGGAGGTGCTAAAACCGAAGCCGAAATGCACGACAACATTCGCAAAGATTTAGACAGCTATTTTGAAGGACGCACTGATGTTGTATTGGTAAACGATTTGTATCGCGGCATCATGGATAACTTAAACTTCCCTTTGCCCGAAGACTTTTTAAAACGTTGGATAAAAATAAACAACGAGCAAGAAGCAACCGATGAGCAAGTAGAAAACGAATTTCCTACTTTTGCAAAACAATTGCGTTGGCAATTAATCACCTCCCTTATCTCCCGCGAACAAAACTTTGAAGTAACTAGTGAGGAACTAGAAGAAAAAGTTCGCATACAAACTTTCCAACAGTTATACAGCTACGGCTTGAAAAACTTTGGCGAAGATTGGGTAGAAAGTTTTGTTCAAAAACAATTGAAAGACAAAGAATACGTGCGCAAAACACACGACCAACTTTTAGACGATAAAGTTTTTGGATACATCAAAGGCAAAGTTTCTCTGCTTGAGCAGCTTATTTCTTTAGAAGTATTTAATGATATGGTTCAAAAAGCAAACGAAGCAGACAACGCATAGTAGTAAATTATTAAGCACACCCTACTTAACCACACATACTTTTTTTTTAAAAAAAGTATGTGTGGTTTTTTCTTGCAGTTTATTTTACAATAATTTTTCCTACTTTAGTGCTGCAACGAATTGCAGCACTAGTACAATTCATCGCTGCAACCAACGTTTACATTTCATCGTCTTAAATTTTAGAACATTAAATTGATAGTGTATGAATTTCTCTCAACAACTCTCCGATAGCGACATAATTACAGGCTGTATTAATGGGGATAGAAAGTTCCAAAAGGCACTTTACGAAAAATTCTCGGGAAAAATGTTTGCAGTTTGTATGCGCTATGCAGGCGAGTACACCAAAGCTGAAGATTTAATGCAAGATGGCTTTATCAAAGTCTATAGAAATATTGAAAAGTTCAGAGGCGAGGGTTCATTTGAAGGTTGGATTAGAAGGATAGTTGTAAACGCTTGCATTGAGCATTTTAGAAAAAAGACAACGCTTTATGCCATTCAGGAAACCGATGTAAAGAGTTATGAATACTACGACCACAACGCACTCGAAAGTTTGAAGCAAGAAGATATTATGAAAATGGTAAGTGAGTTATCAAATGGATACAGAACCGTTTTTAACCTATATGTTGTAGAAGGCTACACACATAGGGAAATAGGTGAGATGTTGAATATTTCTGAAGGAACATCAAAGTCTCAGCTCTCAAGAGCTAGGTTTTTGTTACAACAAAAAATTGCAAATACATCACAACCTGTATTAAGTGCAATAGTTTAGTGCAACTTAATTAATTTGTTTACGTCTATTAAAAGTGAAGATAAAATTGAGGATTATGGAAAATGAATTTGATAAGTTAATGAGAGAACGCCTTAGTGAGGCATCTTCTCCACCCGCTGACTTGTGGGATAAAATAGAAGGCAAGTTAAATGCCTTTGAGAATCCGATTGAGGTAAAAAAATCAATTGAAATTACTCCAATATGGAAATATGCAGCCGCTGCTGTTGTATCTGGAATTGCTGTTGCCTTTGGCTTTATGTTTGTTGATGGAGGCAATAATCAAGATATTCTGATTGGCGGAAAAACTAAGTTGCCTATTAAATACCAAGAAATACAAATTGGTGAGCAATTCGTCCCTGTGGTTCAATTAGTAAGTGTAAGCGAAGTAAAGCAATCGCCAAGCAAAGCAAAAGCCAATAAGAATGCAGTTAGATATGTTGCAAAACAATCAACGATTGACGAACAGCTTATTGCTACAAGCGATACAGAAGTTGGAAGTGAGGAAGTAAATAGTATTCCTGTTTTTTCTTTGAAACTAAACCATCAAAAAACCTCGCAAGGAATGAATGATAAAATAAGAGTGATTTCTGGTGAGCCTAAAAGGGTAGAGGTGGATGCAGAACTAAATCAAAAACAAATTCTTATTCAACAACGTCTGCATTTGATAAGTGAAAGTGCTAAAATTTCAAAGAAATCACATAATGTAAATCAATAAGTATTGTTTGCTTTTTTGTCTTTAATAATAAGTCCTGATTCGATAAGTTTCAGGACTTTTTTTATGGAACTAGTTTTTTCGTTCTATTGTAAAGTCTATCATTTGTGCAATAGAATCGCGTGAAGGACTTGGTTGAAATTCATTAAGCAGTTGTAATGATTCATCGCGATATTTTTTCATAATATTGCGCGTATAATCCATTCCTCCTGATTCTTGAACCGCATCAATCACCCACCGCACCTTTTCCATTTTGGTGTTCTCGTTTTTAACTATATTGATTATTTTATTGCGTGTTCTTTTGTCAGCATTATTTAATGTGTAAATTAAAGGCAAGGTCATTTTTCGCTCCTTTATATCAATTCCTCTTGGTTTACCTACTTCTGCTTCTTCATAGTCAAATAAATCGTCTTTAAGTTGAAATGCAATGCCAATTTTTTCTCCAAGTAATCTGCTTTGCTCAATCAGTTTTTCATCGGTAGTAACTGTTGCCGCACCACAAGCGCAGGCGGATGCAATTAGTGAGGCAGTTTTCTTTTTAATGATGTCGAAATATATTTCTTCCTTGATGTCTAATCTTCTAGCTTTTTCTAGTTGTAGCAACTCCCCTTCACTCATTTCCCGAATAGTATTGCTCATTAACTGCAAAAGCCTAAACTGACCTGTATCAACACTTAAAAGCAATCCCTTAGCTAATAAATAATCGCCTACCAATACAGCAATTTTATTTTTCCAAAGTGCATTGATTGAAAAGAATCCTCTACGTTGAAAACTATCGTCCACAACATCGTCATGCACTAAAGTTGCTGTGTGTAATATTTCAACCAATGAAGCTGCGGTATAGGTAGCGTCAGTTATTTCGCCACAAAGTTTTGCACTAAAGAATACAAACATCGGTCGCATTTGCTTGCCTTTGCGGCTAACTATGTAATGCATAATTCTATCTAACAGCGGAGTGTTTGAACGCATGGACTCGCGAAAGCGCGTTTCAAAAATTTCCAACTCGTTTGCAATTGGTTGCTTTATATCGTTGAGTTGCATTGGTGTGCGAATGTAAAATATAGAATTTAAGATGTGCGTTTTTGCGATTGAAGATTTTTTGTTTAAAGCCCATTTTTGGAAAGTATATAAATCTCAATTACCAATATCGCAATTGTTCAACATTTTTTTGTGTAAACAGCAATGCGGTAAAATCTGTTTGATAATGCTCACACATTATCTGAATATAAAACCCATACTAATCTCAAAAGTTTGGGCAACAAACTTATGAGCCTTTAAATGCGCACCAATGTATGGTTTTATGGTTCCGTTTTTACCTAGGTCAACAAAGTAATAATTCACTCCTGCTTTTGCATACAGCCATGAACTTCTAAAAGATGGATGATAAACATAAACACCCAAAGCATATAACATACCAATTCTATTGATGATGACCTCATCTCCAATAAAAAAACTTGGTGTAAATGCGTGCAGATTCTGTTCTTTTTTAGTTCCAATTTCACCCTGAACCATAAAATCGCGGATGGCGTAGTTATACTCCAATGTAAAACCTGCAATTACTTTATTAATAATACTGGTATAACGAGCATAGGCAAAGGTGGCAAAGTAAATCGGATACTTTGGCCCATTGCGCCATTGGTTAACTACACCAAATCCAAAGCGAAACATAAACTCGTTTGGTCGAAATGGTTTGGGGACTTTTCCTTTTACGTAAGGAACAGGTTTATGAAAAGGAAAGTAGCGAATACCAACCGTGGCTGCCGCAACATTGATACCAAGGTTGGGTAATTGCACACCACCATTTGATTGATGAGTCAGCACTCCAGAAACTGCAATTTGTAGCCAAGGAAGTGGTTTAAAATCTGCACCAATTCTAATTTGAAACATGGCATTTGCCACAGAGCCTATAACATTGTTTTCAGGGTTTTTGTTGATGTGATAATACTTAGTATTGAATGCCACTCCGCCTCCAAGTCGGGTATATAAGTCTGCATATTTGCTTCTTACAAGGAAAAACTTTACAGTTCCCATTAAACCAATTGTAGTGCCAAAAACATCGGGATTTACATTTTGTGTAATATGCAGCGCGCATCCAATTTCAGGATAACGCAACTTGCGCATCCAGTCCTTATTTCCTATAGTTTGTTTAAAGCAACTGATTTCATAAGCATGTGTAAGACCAGTTAAATCCGCAATTATAATAGGCGAATGACGAAGATGTTTGCCTATATAATAATCTACAGAAATACCTAGTTTGCCCGGTGCATTATCAAGCCCATATGCGAAAAGGGATATACTAAAGACGGCTAAATAAAATAAGATTTGAATTTTTCTCACTCAAGGCAATAATAAAGATTAGCTTTTATGTAGTACCAATTTATGAAGCACAAATGTATGTGACTTTATACGTGGTAGAAACTATTTGACATTTCTTGAAGTAGAACTTTCTCAAATTAAAAAAGCAGAAATTGAATTTTCAACTTCTGCTTTTTTTATGCTATGAAAACTTAATGCTAAACTTCTTCTTTGTCTTTTTTTCTCAATTTTGAAATGCCGTAAGCAGCACCAGCAATAGCAAGTATAGCCACACCACCATCAATCGGAGCTGGTCCTGGGCCTGGAGGCGGACCGCCTTGTGCCATAGATTGCAAAATGAAAACTAAATTAAAAACGAATGATATTGCTAAAAACTTTTTCATGTAATTTAATTTGATGCTGTAAATATATTAAACAATTTCAATAGCAATAATTTTTTTAATGCTTAACCTAAAATTAATATTTCAAGAGCTACAACAAAACCTGTTTGTTCAAGAAAGAGTTAAGTTTGTGTTACAAACGCTTATGAAAACTAAAGAAGAAATAGTAAACAATTGGCTACCGCGATACACTGGAATGGAGTTGAGTGAGTTTGGTAAATATATATTGCTTACCAACTTTATAACTTATGTAAGGAAGTTTGCGCTTTGGAATGGGGTAAAAGTTATTGGCGAAGACCGCCCTATGCAAAGTGCCACTGCTGAAGGCATTACCATCATAAACTTTGGCATGGGCAGTCCAAATGCTGCAACAGTAATGGATTTGCTTTCAGCCATAAACCCTAAAGGAGTTGTTTTTTTAGGAAAATGTGGTGGCTTGAAGAAGAAAAATGAAATAGGCGATTTAATATTGCCAATTGCAGCAATAAGAGGTGAAGGTACAAGCAGCGATTACTTTCCAGCAGAAGTTCCGGCATTACCGTCATTTGCTTTACAAAAGGCAATATCTACAACCATTCGCGAACATGAGAAAGACTATTGGACAGGAACAGTTTATACCACCAACAGGCGCGTGTGGGAGTGGGATGAAAAGTTTAAAGAGTATTTAAGAGACATCCGAACTATGGCAATTGATATGGAGACAGCCACAATTTTTATCACTGCATTTAAGAATGAAATTCCTGCGGGAGCTTTGCTTTTAGTAAGCGACCAACCAATGGTTCCTGATGGTGTAAAAACTGAAGCGAGTGATTCAAATGTTACAAAAAATTATGTTGATGACCACTTGCGAATTGGTATTGATTCTTTGAAACAACTAATTAATAAAGGTGAAACCGTAAAACATCTTCAGTTTTAGGAATCTCTCAAACGAAAAAAGCAACGCTTGATTCGTCAAGCGTTGCTTTTTTCTGTATGGAATCTGAAGGATTACTTCAAGTTAGGTTCTTTAGAAACAAACATAAAGGTAAGACCAACAGTTAAAAGTAAAAATGCAATTAATGTTGGTATTGCCAAGCCTGTTTGCAAGTAAGTTTGATATTTAGTTGGGTCGTTATATTCCAAAAAATTTGAGGAGTTTGCCCACAAAAAAACCAACCAGATACTTAAAAAAGTTCCTACTACTGTAAAAATTCCACCTATGATTTTTGACATTGCGTTTGTTTTAAGTGTGCAAACATATCTGCTTCACGTCAAATTCGCAAATTGATTTTCAACATATTTAAGTTGAATGCTTTTTAGAATTTTAATTTTCAGTAATTTGTCTATTTCTCATTGCAGTTTTAACTCTGCATAATTTACATACTTTCACACGCTTTAAAATAGTAAAGATTAGTAGCGTAACTGAATTTAGATGAATCAACCTTTTTCTTTTATCCATCCGCAAGCCGAACTTGCCGACAATGTTGTGGTGGAGCCATTTGTAACCATTTCTAAAGATGTAGTAATAGGTGAAGGCACCTGGATAGGCTCTCACGTAACTATTATGGAAGGTGCTCGAATCGGTAAAAATTGTAAGATATTTCCAGGTGCTGTAATATCAGCAGTACCTCAAGATTTGAAATTTAAGGGCGAAAAAAGCGAAGTGCACATAGGCGACAATGTGGTAATACGAGAATTTGTTACTATTAATCGCGGTACCGAGGCAACCCATAAAACAACTATTGGCAGCAATACTTTATTGATGGCTTATGTTCACATTGCGCACGATTGTATGGTTGGAAACAACTGTGTATTGGCAAACAATGTAAACCTTGCAGGGCATGTTGAAATTGCAGACTATTCCATTCTTGGAGGCAATGTTTCTATTCAACAGTTTGTAAAAATTGGAAGGCATAGTATTCTTTCTGGAGGAACATTAGTGAACAAAGATATTCCTCCTTATGTGCGTGCTGCCCGACATCCAACCTGCTATGCAGGAGTGAATTCTATAGGATTAAGAAGAAGAGGATTTTCAACCGAAACGGTAAATCATATCTTAGATATTTACAGAATATTGTTTGTTCGCGGATTCAACACCACCAATGCTTTAAAAATAATTGAAGCAGAAATAAAAGCAAGTGCTGAAAAGGATGAAATAGTTGCTTTTGTACGTGAAAGTGTTCGTGGGATAATGAAAGGCTTCAGCAGCGCAAATAATGACGATTAAGTTAGAAAATGTTGGTAAGCGATTTGAAAGTCAGTGGATTTTCAAGGGCATTACGCACGAATTTTCAATTGGTAAAACTTATGCCATTACCGGGCACAACGGCAGTGGAAAATCTACTTTACTTAAAGTGATTGCTGGAATGCTAACGCCAAACGAAGGAAGCGTTTCGCACTTAATTAATGGTGAAATGCAAGCACCAGAATCAGCATTATTACACACAACTTTTTGCGCGCCCTATCTTGAATTGCCCGAGGAAATAACGGTGGGCGAACTATTGCGATTTCATACTGCACAGAGAGAATTAGAAATTTCGATTGAAAGTGTTTTAAGTGAAATTCAGATTGGTGAGGAGAAACAGATTCGTACGCTTTCATCGGGAATGAAACAGCGATTAAAATTGGCTCTTGCTGTATTCACAAAGGCAGATGCTGTGTTTTTAGATGAGCCTACAAGTAACTTCGATACCAATTGGGAAGCTTGGTATAAAAAGGTATTGCAACACATCTCTGGCAAGCGATTGATTGTTATTTCTTCCAATCATTCGTTTGAGTATAAAGACTTTGCCTCGGAGGAAATAAGTTTAAATGCTAATGCTGTTCGATAGTTATTTACATACACATCGCAAATTATTGTTTGCTTTTATTAGTTTACTTTCACCAAAAATATTTCGATGTATAAGTTCTTTATTTCTATCAGTGTATTTGCGCTGGTGATTTGCACTAATTTAAACGCTCAATCAAAACTTTCAATATGTGCTGGCGTAGATGGTGATGGCAATTGCTTCCTAAGCAATTCAAAGTATATCACTTCACCTGAAAAGGAGGATGGTGTTTTCTATTTGATGGTGAGTAATACGGAAGGGTTAAAAACTTCTGCAATAGATTTTAAAGTATTCAATGTCAATAAATCTGGTGAAGAAACACTATCAAAAAGTATGCGGCAAGAGGTAGGTGCTGACTGGATTTTTGCTTGGAAATCAGAATTATTTGTATCACCGGGAAAGTATAGTGTGGCAATTTTTGACAACAATGGTAACCAATTGGACAAGAAGTTGTTTGAACTAATCAAATTTCAATAAAACCTATATTGTAGTTCACTATGATTACTGCTGCTAAATTACAAGAATCACTTACATACCTCGAATACATTGAACTTACCAAAAGTATAATCAACAATGTGTCTCCCTCTGCGCCTTACGATAATGAAAAGATGCTGAAATACACCGAGGCAAACCTTGAACGTATGCAACGCGTCAGCAACAATATTTCCATTGACCAAAAGTTGTATAATCTCTTAACCTCTGTTACTGACAGATGGATTTGGGTAATTATCACCGAGCCTTGGTGTGGCGATGCAGCGCAAATAGTGCCTGCCTTGTGTGCTTTTGCAGAGGTAAATAGTAACATTGAAACAAAGTTGATTCTGCGCGATACGAATTTAGACCTTATAGATGCTTACCTCACCGAAGGCGGAAGAAGTATTCCAAAATTGATTTGTCTGCATCAAGATACAATGGAAGAAATTGGCACTTGGGGTCCACGCCCACAGCAGATTCAGGTAATGGTAGATAAGTTCAAATCAGATACAACAACCTCTTTTGGACAAAAAGTGCGACAAATTCACCAATGGTATGACGATAACAAATCTGCTGCCCTACAAGAAGAATTTATAGCATTGCTTCAAGATTGGAAAGCTAAGAACTAACATCAGTTGCTTTCTTTTATTCCAAATTCAATTTCACTTTCAATTCTGGTAAAGTATGAAAAATATTGCAGTGGTTACAGGTGGCAGCGCAGCCGAGAGAGGTATTTCTTTAAAGAGCGCAGATGTAGTTTGCAAGTATCTGGATAAAGAAAAGTATCGCCCGTTTAAGATTGTACTTAATGAAAAAGAATGGGTTGTAGAAGAGAACGGAAACACTATTGCTACCATTGATAAAAACGATTTTACCTGTGTTGTTAAAGGGGAACTTATCATCTTTGATAAGGTGTTTGTTGCTTTGCATGGCACACCTGCTGAAGATGGCAAATTGCAAGGCTATTTAGACTTGCTAAACATTCCCTACAACTGCTGCGGTGTGTTGCAAGCGGCTATCACCTTTGATAAAAATAGGTGCAAAGAATATTTAAGCCTTTATGGTGTAAAGTCTGCAAAGGCAAAAGTTTTTCGCCTTGCAGAGCGCAAAAACACAAACCCTGAAGTTGAGTTTTCTTATCCAGTATTTGTGAAGCCAAACAAAAATGGAAGTAGCTATGGAGCCTCAAAAGTAGAGGACGCTAAAGAACTTGCAAACGCTGTGGACAATGCTTTTAAATATGATGATGAAGTAATTGTGGAGGAGTACATTAAAGGCACTGAAGTTACCTGCGGTGTAATTACGATAGATGGAAAAGTAACCGCGCTGCCGCTTACCGAAATTCGAAGCAAGAATTCATTCTTCGATTTTAATGCAAAATACGAAGGAGGCAGTCAAGAAATAACCCCTGCAGAAATTGATTCAAATCTTTTTACGGAGATACAATCTACTTCTGCCATGATTTACAAAAAGCTCGACTTTAAAGGCATGAGCCGCATAGATTACATCATTAGAGATGGCGAGTATTTTATGTTGGAAGTAAACAGCGTGCCCGGTCTGTCCGAAGAAAGTTTAATACCGCAGCAAGCTCGCGCCCACGGCATTTCGCTTACTGAATTGTTCAGTATTTCATTAGCTTAAAATTTCGTAAACAATTATTGATAGCTATAAAATCCTTATCGTCCCTTCGTTATAGTAACTAACGTCTGCTGCCTGCCATTCTATCTGCATTTGATACACACCACTCTTTAGTTTGTTTGCCGGGATAAAGCATTTGCCTTCGGCATCAGCATTACAATCAGTAGCAAAGTCGTTTTTGCTGTTGCTAGGGCAATACAATACAATGTTTGATTTTACTCCTTTCTCCGCCATCTCTTTGGGAAAGCTGAGTGTGATGCCTGTTGCATTTACATTCCATTGCAAGGGCTCGGCAAGCGCATTGGCTCGGTTCATTTTGTCTAATTGATCCTGATATTTCAGCTCTTTGGCATAGTAGTCGGTGGTAACCAATTCTATGGTTTGCTGCTGTGTTTTAAACACCATAAAAAGCATGAATAACACAAAGCCGAGATACACTATTGTTATCCTCCAGCCCCAATTGATTTTATTTAGTATTTGCATAATAATAGGTATTTGGTATTTGAAGGAACGTATTTAGTAGTTAGAATAAAGTATTAATTGCGCTGAGCTTTATATTGTCTTAGCACAAAATACTCATATCTGTTCATCTCTTTTTATTTCTCTCCTTGTCCAAGGAAATTAGTTTTCACCTCATCAATCTTTCTGCCATTGCTGTAAACTCCAATTTCGATTTTATTCTTCCGGTGATGCACTTTATCTTTATCAATCTGCACAAAGAACACGCCATCGCCAACGCTTTCTTTTCTTACAATTAAATCTTTGCCCACCATTATTACTTCACCAGGAAATTCATCCGCATCCTCAACCTTTAACGTAACAGGCATATCGTTACGCGTCTTGTTCACCATCTTGATGTTGTAGAGGTTGCTGATTTTATTGTCCGGTTGATTTTGGTACAACATTCCCTGCGCACGCATCACGGTGGTTTGAATGTCTTTGCGGGTAGCCAATAACACAACCAACACACTAAGCAAGGCAAGCAGGACAAAGCAATAAGCAGCTATTCTCTTTGTAAAACGCACCTTTTCGCCACGCGCAATGGTATTCTCTGATGCGTATTTAATAAGCGAAATTGGGCGATGCACTTTTTCCATCACGGTGTCGCAAGCATCTATGCAAGCGGTGCAATTAATACACTCCAACTGTGTGCCGTTACGGATGTCTATTCCGGTGGGGCAAACCTTTACGCATTCAAAGCAATCAATGCAATCACCCAAAGGCTCTTCACTGTGGCGGCTGATTTTGCCGCGCGGTTCTCCGCGCACTTTATCATAAGCAACCACTATTGAATTAGGATCGAGCATAACACCCTGCAAGCGACCATAAGGACAAACGATGATACATACCTGCTCGCGAAACCACCAGTAAACAAAGAAGAATACTGAGGTAAAGATTACTAGCGGGATAAAGGTGGCAAGGTGAGCAAAGATGCCTTCTTTGGCATACAGTAATACACTATCCATGCCGATGAGGTAAGCAAGAAAATAGTTAGCAATGATGAAAGAGATAGAAAAAAAGGCTAAGAATTTTCCGCTGCGCTTCATTATCTTTTCAGTGTTCCAGTCCATAGCTTTCAACTTTCTTTGCTTGTCGGCATCGCCATCAATCCAATATTCTATTTTGCGGAAAACCATTTCCATAAAGATTGTTTGAGGACACACCCAACCGCAAAAGATTCTGCCGAACACAACCGTAAACAGCACAATAAATACAATGAAGGTCAACATGCCGATAACGAACAAGAAGAAATCTTGAGGCCAAAAGATCACTCCAAACAGAATGAACTTACGCTCGGCAAGGTTTGCCAAAAATAATGGCTCGCCTTGATACTTTATCCAAGGTAGGGTGAAGAACACCAGCAGGTAAAACACACTTACAATACTTCTCCAATTGTAGAATTTTCCAATAGGACGCTTCGCAAAAATCCAATTGCGATCTCCGTCTTCCTTTATTGTTCCAATGGAATCTCTAAAACTTTCATCTTCATTTTTCATTGTAGTGTTTTGTGGTAGTTTTAAAATACAGTGATATTGTTTTTCTTAGTATCCTTTGACAATCTCCACACCTTTGGCGGAACAAGCACGGTGAAACCCCTTTCTTTACTTCACTAATACAGTATCTACCTTTGCAGTTGCAGTTGAATCAATAGCTTCGTTTGGTCGATACAATTCTCCTTCTGCTGCTTTTGGATTGGCAGGGTTAGTGCCCTGAAAACTCAAGATATAACTTGCTACATTTTTCATTTGCACAGGCGATAAATCCGTCTGCCAGCTTTTCATGCCTTTTGCAGGCCAGCCGTATTTTACAGTCTTAAACACACTTGCCAAATCGCCACCGTGTATCCAATAGGCATCCGTCATGTTGGGTCCCACACCACCCTCGCCATTGTTGCCGTGGCAAGTGGCGCAGTTATTTGTATATACTTCCAAGCCCTCTTTTATACCCGAAGCATCTGCAAGTTTTATGTTGCTTTCATCTACATTGTTTGCGCTCTTTTTCATGT
The DNA here is from genome assembly GCA_964552715.1 of uncultured Chitinophagaceae bacterium. Classification (GTDB taxonomy): domain Bacteria; phylum Bacteroidota; class Bacteroidia; order Chitinophagales; family LD1; genus UBA7692. Next base: position 14,223 of record CAZKHZ010000044.1, read on the forward strand.
AGGCATCTATCTCTGCTTTAGCTTCCATTACTTCGGTTTTGTATTCTTCTTCGCTAAGCGGTGCGCCATACACGTGGTAATAAAACATGTATGCAAAAGACCAAACAATGGTAAGATAGAAACCATATTTCCACCAAGGTGGCAAGTTGTTATCCAACTCTCTGATGCCGTCATAATTGTGGTCGAGTAAGATGTCGGCTTCTTTTTCTATTGCTACCGATGCGTTGAAGTTGTCGAACAATTTAGGCAGATGAAACATCGGTTCTGTTGCTTCCTCTTTTTTATCGGATAGTGATGCAGCCATTTTGTTTATCATAAAAAGCATAAACAAGATGGTTAGCAACTCCATAGAAAGCACAGCAGTTGCTGCTATCATATCCCAATTAAAAACAAGGGTATTTGTGTTTGCTGCTGATGCTGCTGGTTCTTGTGCAAATATGGTAGAGCCCCAAAATAAGAGTAGTATCAATAATGCTTTACCTTTCTCTTTCTCCACTATCAGCTTTGCTAACTTCAACATCACATTGCCCAGCAACATAATGCCTAAGAGTAAAATTGCCCCTGTAGCTATCAACACATACATCATCATATTGCTTTCTGAATTTGTGTTTGCTGCTGGTGCTGCTTCTTGTGCAAATCCTGCATGGCAAACTATTAACCCAGCCATTGCAATTGCTACCTTCTTCAAACTTATATTTCTTAAACTGCTGTTCATAATATTTGATTTCTTTAGTGTTAATCGCGAAAAGGAATGTTCTCTAACTCTTGAATGAATTTCTTATTTGCCTTGATTGCAAACAAAATCATGAGCGCAAAAAGCGTTACAAAAATCATAAGCGATATATTGGGATAGATATCAATGCCCGATATTGTAGTGGCGTATTTTTTGATGAAACTGAACATACTTTTCGTTTTAAATATTGATTGATTTTGTTCCTTATTTTGTTACTGCCGCATCAGGTTTTAAATCTGTTCCCAAGCGTTGCAGGTAAGCAATCATTGCGATGATTTCTTTCTTCTCGCTGGTTTCTATACCATCCTTTTTAAGGCTTGCTTGAATCTGCTTCGATTGTTTTTCCAAGTCGGCATTTGCTATTTTGTCGTAACCTTTAGGATAAGGCACACCAAGTATTTGCATAGCGCGAATTTTAGCTTCGGTAGTGCCTGTATTCAAATCATTCTCTAACATAAAAGAATAAGGCGGCATGATAGAACCCGGGCTCATAGTGCGTGGGTCGTCCATGTGGTTATAGTGCCAACTGTCAGGATATTTTCCGCCTTCGCGGGCTATGTCTGGACCCGTGCGTTTTGAACCCCATTGAAAAGGATGGTCATATACAAACTCACCTGCTTTTGAGTAGTCGCCATACCTTGCCACTTCGGCACGGAAAGGGCGAATCATTTGTGAGTGACATACATAGCAACCTTCACGAACATATATATCGCGACCTTGCAATTCTAGCGGTGTATATGGTGTCACACTCGCAATAGTTGGTATATTAGATTGAATAAGGAAGGTAGGCACAAACTCAATTACACCACCAATACCTACAGCAATAAATGCTAGCACCAACAATTGAATTGGTCTGCGTTCAATCCAACGATGCCAGTGTTCGCTGCTATGTGTTTCGTAGTTTTTGGTAAGGGCAGGAGCCTCGGCATCTTCGTTGGCAAGAAACTTACCTTGCTGTGTTGTTTTTATCAAGTTCCATACACCAACGCATGCGCCAACTAAATATAATGTTCCACCAAAAGCGCGCAGGTAATACATCGGCATAATGGCATTTACTGTTTCAATAAAGTTTGGATATTTCAATATGCCTTCGGGTGTAAACTGACGCAGCATAGACCATTGCGCAAAGCCCGCCCAATACATCGGCACTACATAGAATAGAATGCCCAGCGTACCCAACCAAAAGTGAATGTTTGCCAGTTTGCGCGAATACAATTCTGTTTGAAACAATCGCGGAATCAACCAGAAAAGAATACCAAAGGTGAGAAAGCCGTTCCATCCCAAAGCGCCCACGTGAACGTGTGCTATAGTCCAGTCGGTGTAGTGCGAAATAGCGTTTACGCTTTTGATGGATAGCAATGGACCTTCAAAAGTTGCCATGCCATAAGCCGTCACCGCCACCACATAAAATTTCAACACTACATCATCGCGCACTTTGTCCCAGGCACCGCGCAGGGTAAGCAAACCATTTATCATACCACCCCAACTTGGCGCAATCAACATGATAGAAAACACCGTGCCCAAGCTTTGCGCCCAATCGGGCAAAGCAGTGTAAAGCAAATGGTGAGGACCCGCCCATATATAAAGGAATATCAAAGCCCAAAAGTGAATGATAGAAAGTCGGTAAGAATATATCGGACGGTTAGCTGCCTTTGGCAAAAAGTAATACATCAAGCCGAGGTAAGGCGTGGTCAAGAAAAATGCCACTGCATTGTGTCCATACCACCACTGCACCAAAGCATCTTGCACTCCTGCATACAGCGAATAGCTTTTAAAAAGATTCACCGGAATAGCCATAGAATTTACAATGTGCAACATCGCAACGGTTATCCAAGTGGCAATGTAAAACCAGATAGCAACATACAAGTGCCTTTCTCTTCGTGTAAGAATGGTGCCAAATATGTTGATGCCAAACACCACCCACACCAAGGTAATCGCGATATCAATAGGCCATTCCAACTCTGCATATTCCTTACCTGTAGTGATGCCAAAAACTAAGGTAACAGCGGCAGCCACAATAATCAGTTGCCAACCCCAAAAGTGAATGGCACTGAGCGTATCATTCCACATCCGCGCTTTGGTAAGGCGTTGCAACGAATAATACACACCCATAAAAATACCGTTGCCCACAAACGCAAAAATCACCGCATTGGTATGCAGCGGGCGCAGCCTGCCAAAGGTGGCTTGTTCTATAAAATTTAATTCGGGAATAAAAAACTGGAAAGCAACTATAACGCCCACTAGCATACCCACTAAGCTCCACACGAAAGTTGCTATTGCAAAGTTTCGCACCGAGCGATTGTCATAACTGAATTTTTCAATTTCCATATCCTAAGACTTGGCTTTTGGTGAAGAAGATTTTGTTGGTTTATCATCAAAAAGGATGCGAACCGAAGGCGTGTATTCGTCATCATATTGCCCGCTTTTTACACTGATGATAAAAGCAGCCAAAAAGCCCACCGCCAACACCAAGCTAAAACCGATTAATACAAACAATACACTCATGCAATTCCTTTTTTTTTGACGAGCCAAAAGTATCGGGCAGCTCTTCCGCAGATAATGACAATAGGAGGGAAGGAAGGTGATTAAAATCAGTGAAACCGCATTGAAAAGGCTTGCAAGTGAAGGCGCGCAGGGAGAAAAGGAAATTGTAAAGGAAATTGTGTAGAAACGGTATCGTTTATTGCCAAATGTGGCACGCAGCGTGCGAAGCGAGATGGCTGCTTAGAATGATTGATTTGTGTGAGACATTAGGGCGAAGTAGAGAATAGAGGTGTTGTACAGTTGTGCTTCATGGCACGCAGAGTGCCTTACAGGTTTAAGTTTACCGCCTTCGCTCGCCTCTGGCGAGTGGAGGCGATGAGCGCATCTTGCGTATTAAAGAATGCCAGAGGGATTTGAATAGCTCACTTGCGAGGACGCGAGCGAGGGCGAGCCTTCCTAGTTTACCCTTCCGCCTTACCAACTTCCGCATCCGTGTTTCCAACTTGCGTATCAGTGTTCCCAATTTTGGCATCATATCTGTTGTTTCAATCTTTGGCTTTTGAATTTATTCGCAACACCTTAACCTAATAGTGTTGGCGAATGCCTTATATTCGCGCCCTCTTATGATAGCTGTATCTAATGTTTTCCTTGCTTTTGGTGGCAGAACCATGTTTGACGAAGTGTCTTTCCTCATCAATAAAAACGATAAAATAGGTTTAGTAGGCAGAAACGGTGCCGGCAAATCAACCTTGCTTAAAGTGCTGAAGGGCATTCAACAAATTGATGGTGGCGACATTATGTTTCCAAAAGGAACCATCATTGGTTACTTGCCTCAGGAGATTAATTCGCATTCAAAACTTTCGGTGTTGGACGAAACCAAGACTGCTTTTGAGGAGACACTGAAGATAGTGAAGCGCAAAGATCAGATTGTGCATGAACTAGAAACGCGCACCGATTATGAAAGTGATGAATACATGGAACTGATCAACGAGATGCAGGAAGTGGAACATCAGCTTGAAATGCACGATGCGTATAGTATGGATGAGCAAACGGAGCGTGTGTTGAAGGGCTTGGGCTTTGAGGCTAGCGACTTTGAAAAGACGGTGAATCAATTGAGCGGAGGATGGCAGATGCGTATTGAACTTTCTAAAATTCTTTTGCAAAAGCCTGATTTGATTTTGCTGGATGAGCCGACCAATCACTTAGATATTGAATCGGTAATATGGCTGGAGAAGTTTATGAAGGATTATCCGGGTGCCATAATGATGGTGAGCCACGATAGAACTTTTTTGGATAACATCACGAATCGCACTATTGAAGTGGTGAGTGGCAACATTGAGGATTACCCAGTGCCATACACGCGCTACACGATGCTGCGCAAAGAAAGACGCGAGCAAACTGCCAACGCTGCTAAAAATCAGCAACGCGAAATAGCGCAATTGGAAAAAAACATTGACCGCTTTAAAGCCAAAGCATCTAAAGCAACTTTTGCGCAATCGCTTATTAAGCGCTTGGATAAGATGGAAGTGATTGAAGTGGAGGAAGAGAATGTGGCGGCAATCAATCTTCGTTTTCCTTTATCAAAGCCATCGGGCAAAGTGGTTATCACTGCCGAAAATGTGAGCAAGAGTTTTGGCGATAAAGTAGTGGTGAGTAAACAAAGTCTTGAAATCAATCGCGGTGAAAAGGTTGCTTTCCTTGGCAAAAACGGAATGGGTAAAACTACCTTTTCGCGCATGATGGTGGACAACCTGCCGATGACTAGCGGTACAATTACTTTGGGCTACAACGTTACCGTTGGCTACTATGCACAACACGCAGCCGATAGCATGGATCCAGGAGATACCGTGTTAGAAACTGTTGACCGTGTTGCGGTGGGCGACATTCGCACCAAGTTGCGCGATTTGTTGGGGGCATTCCTTTTTAAAGGTGATGACGTTTATAAAAAAGTAAAGGTGTTGAGTGGTGGCGAAAAAGGTCGTTTGGCTTTGTGCCGTTTGATTTTGGAACCAAGAAACTTTTTGGTGTTAGACGAGCCTACCAATCACTTAGACATGATGTCGAAAGAGATTCTAAAAACTGCTTTGAATAACTTTGACGGCACGGTTTTAATTATCAGCCACGACCGTGATTTTCTTGAAGGTTTGGTGGAGAAGATTTTTGAATTTACTAAAGAGGGCATCAAAGAACACATTGGTTCTATCAACGACTTTTTAGTGAAGAAAGCTGCCGAAGACATGCGCAGTTGGGAAGCCGAGAAAGAAAAGAATGCCGTGCAACGCGCTAAAAACAACGAACCTAAAGCGAAGCAGGACAATAACGCAGCCAAACCGCAGGAGGATAAGAAGCTTAAAAACGAACTATCTAAAATTGAGCAGCTTATAGAAACATTAGAAAAGGATATTGCTGCTTCCGAAAAGCAATTGCAAGACCCCAATAAGTTTCAACAATTACAAAGCGATGCTTCCTTTTTTGCCAAATACAATGCACTGAAACTAGACCTAGAAAAAGCTATGCTAAAATGGGAAGAGTTGAGTGTGATGGTGGGAGGGTGAGTTAGTACTTTTGTAAGAAGTATTTAGTATTAAGAAGAATACAAAATGTATTCAAGCTGTTGTCCTAATACTAAATACTGACTAATAAATACTCAATCTCACTTTCTACTATAATTTGGAGATTCCTTGGTGATAGTAACATCATGCGGATGCGACTCTGTAATTCCCGCAGAAGTAATACGCACAAATTTAGCTTCTTGCAACTCTTTAATGTTGCGCGCACCGCAATAGCCCATACCTGCCCGCAAACCACCAACATACTGATACATTACTTCACTCAGGTTGCCTTTAAATGGAACACGCCCAACAATACCTTCGGGAACCAGCTTCTTAATATCATCTTCCACATCCTGAAAGTAACGGTCTTTAGAACCTTCCTTCATGGCTTCTACACTGCCCATGCCGCGATAGCTTTTAAACTTTCTTCCTTCATAGATAATCGTTTCGCCTGGGCTTTCGTCACTACCTGCAAAAATACTACCCGCCATCACCGAGTCGGCACCGGCAGCAATTGCTTTTACAATATCGCCAGTGTAGCGAATACCTCCATCGGCAATAATCGGCACTCCAGCTTTTTTGCCCGCTTTTGAAGCTTCATAAATAGCAGAGAGTTGCGGCACACCCACACCCGCCACAATTCTTGTGGTGCAAATAGAACCCGGACCCACACCCACTTTCACACCATCCACACCGGCATCAATCAATGCCTTTGCTCCGGCTTCGGTAGCCACGTTGCCACCAATAATATCTAAGTTTTTAAATGCCTGTTTTGCCTTTTTAATAGATTGCAACACACCGCGCGAATGCCCGTGTGCAGTATCCACACACACCACATCCACACCCACAGCCACCAATGCTTCAATACGTTCGTGCATATCTCCTGTAACCCCCACAGCCGCTCCACACAACAATCTGCCCAAAGTGTCTTTTGCAGCATTAGGATTGTTGCGCACCTTCAAAATATCTTTGTAGGTAATTAAGCCAACCAACTTTCCGCTCTTGTCGGTAACGGGAAGCTTTTCGATTTTATACTGCTCTAATGTCTTTTCGGCTTGTTTCAAATTGGTGCCCTTGGGTGCGGTGATTAGGTTTTTGGTAGTCATCACCTCGGTAACTTTGCGCTTAGGGTTTTTCTCAAAACGCAAATCGCGATTGGTTAAAATACCCACCAATTTTCCCGAAGCATTAACTATTGGAATACCACCTATTCTATTCTCGCTCATTATCTTCAAAGCTTCGCCAATAATGGCATCCTCGCGCAGCGTAATCGGGTCAATTATCATACCGCTATCGGCACGTTTCACCTTGCGCACCATGCTTGCCTGTTGCTCAATGCTCATGTTTTTATGAATCATACCAATGCCACCTTCGCGCGCTATAGCTATTGCCATTGCCGATTCGGTTACGGTATCCATAGCTGAAGAAACCATTGGAACATTGATTGAAATGTTGCGGGTAAGTTTTGTTGAAATGTCCACTTCGCGTGGCAGAATTTCTGAATAAGCCGGAACTAATAATACATCATCAAATGTGATGCCTTCGTAAGCGAACTTGTCTGCAATAATTTTATTTGCCATGTGCAAATCTCAAAGAAATTTTTTATTCCCAAAACAATTGATGAAATGATTAACAGACTTCTTCGTAAATTCACTCAATTATCTCATTTAAAAGGAATTTGAGGGGAACTAAATAGCATTAGCTTATTACAATTTGTTATACAATAAAATTAAGGTCATTGAGGGAAACTTGAGGTAGGGTTTTTGCGATAAACGGGGTCGCCTTTTTAACAAATCAAGTTCATTCTGTTTACGCAACGGCCACAAGTGAGATAATTGCTGTGAAAGAATTTTTGGGAAGGGATACATTGTGGCGTAGAAAACTGTTTAATGGTGTGGGTTA
>CAZKHZ010000045.1:0-14110 GCA_964552715.1 uncultured Chitinophagaceae bacterium
CCCCTATCCGGTTGTTCCATTAATAATTAATAATTCATAATTCATCACTACTCGCTCCTCACTCCACTCACTTAAATACCATTTATCAAAAGGATAATGTAAAATTGTATAGATGAAAATTCTTTTAATCGAACCATTTTTCGCTGGCTCGCACAAGCAATGGGCACAAGGTTGGCAACAACACAGCAGCCATCAAATAGAATTGCTCACCCTGCCCGGGCATCACTGGAAATGGAGAATGCACGGAGCAGCCGTCACGCTCGCAAACCGTTTCAATGCTTCCAATCACAAAGACTTCCAGCTCATCATCGCCTCCGATATGCTCGATTTGGCTCTATTCAAATCCCTCACCGCAACGCATACAGCACACATACCATTTGCAGTTTACTTTCACGAAAACCAACTCACCTATCCCTGTAGCGCAACAGAAAATGACTTGTCACTAAAGCGCGATAATCACTACGCATTTATCAATTACACGTCAGCACTAGTGGCTGATGCAGTATTATTCAACTCCGATTATCACAAACGCTCATTTTTAGAAGCCCTGCCCGCCTTTCTAAAGCAATTCCCCGACTTTCAAAACACCGAAACCGTTGAAACGGTTAAAGCAAAAACCAAAGTGCTGCCACTGGGTCTAAACCTCCAACGCCTGAAAGATTTGAAACCCGCCACGATAGAAAAATATCCCCGCTGCCTAATCCTTTGGAACCATCGTTGGGAGTATGATAAAAATGCAGAACTGTTTTTTGAAACCCTGTTCACACTTCAAGAACATGGTATTGATTTTCGGTTGGCAGTGCTGGGAGAATCGTTCAGCAATGTGCCTTTGATATTCACTAAAGCAAAGGAAGTTTTAGCGGAAAAGATTGTGCATTGGGGTTATGTAGAAAATGAAAAAGAATATGCCGAGTGGCTATGGAAAGCCGACCTGTTGCCCGTAACTTCCAATCAAGATTTTTTTGGCGCAAGCGTTGTGGAAGCAATGTATTGCAATGTTGTTCCTTTTTTGCCCAAGCGCTTGGCTTATCCCGAGCACATTCCAGAAACGTATCATGCCACTTTCTTTTATGATGAAGCAGATTTCGCAACAAAGTTGCAGAAGCGCATCATGGACGTAAAATATATACGCGCTATGAACACACAGCAATGGGTAAAAAAGTACGATTGGAAAAATATGGTGGAGGTGTATGATGAAATGATGATGACTATAATATCTCAACCGTAAAGTAGAAAAGCACTACAGTCTTTGCATCACTTGCTTCACCATCGCTGTTTTCCATGTAGCGTAATTACCAGCAATGATTTGTTTGCGGGCTTCTTTCACCAACCACAAATACATACTTAGGTTGTTTACCGAAGCAATCATTGCGCCAAGTATTTCGCCTGTGTGCACTAGGTGACGAAGAAATGCCTTAGAAGTATTGCGCACCAATTCACTTGGGCTATTGGCATCTATGCTTGAAAAGTCATCTTTCCATTTTTCGTTTTTGATATTAATAATACCATTTGTGGTGAATAGCATTCCGTTGCGGGCGTTGCGGGTGGGCATCACGCAATCAAACATATCAATGCCCAATGCGATAGATTCTAAGATGTTTGCGGGTGTACCAACGCCCATCAGGTAACGAGGTTTTTCTACTGGCAAAATGGCGCACACCGTTTCAGTCATGGCATACATATCTTCGGCAGGCTCGCCCACACTCAAGCCGCCAATGGCATTGCCCACCATATCTTGAGCTGCCACAAACTCAGCCGATTGTTTACGCAAATCATTAAACACACTACCCTGCACAATAGGGAAAAGCATTTGCTGGTAGCCGTAATGTGGCTCAGTATTATTGAATCTTTCCACACATCTGGTAAGCCAACGGTGGGTCATTTCCATTGATTTTTTTGCGTATTTGTATTCGCACGGGTAGGGTGTACATTCATCAAAAGCCATAATAATATCGGCACCAATAATGCGCTGCACGTCCATAACATTTTCGGGTGTAAAAAGATGTTTGGAACCATCTATATGCGAACTAAACGAAGCACCTTCTTCTTTTATTTTACGAATAGCAGCAAGAGAATAAACTTGATAGCCGCCACTGTCTGTAAGCAAGGGTTTGTTCCATCCATTGAACTTGTGCAATCCACCTGCCTTAAACAATACATCAGTACCCGGACGCAGATAAAGATGATAGGTATTGCCAAGAATTATTTGCGCCTGAATTTCCTTTTCAAGCTCGGTAAAGTGAACTGCTTTTACACCGCCCAAAGTGCCAACAGGCATAAATATGGGTGTTTCAATATCACCGTGTGCTGTTCGCAAAACGCCTGCGCGTGCACTGCTGTCTGTATCTTTTGCTTTTATATCAAAACTCATTAGTTCTTGTTCTTGTTCTTGTTCAGATGAATCACTTGTGTTAACACCAATTTCAACATGATTTGATTTAGTGATTCATCATATTCTGTTAAAGAAGGTTGCGAAAGTATAAAAATGAAATTCCCTTAAACCCTATTAGAGTAGATTTGTCAACAACGAAAATTAAGTGTTATGAAAAGTTACATCTATATCATGTTTTCGGCAATGTTTTTTGCTGGAACGTCTTCAGTTTTTGCTCAGGATGATGTGTACTACAGTCCTGATAAAGATAAAGGGAAGTCAGGTTACAATAATGCAAATTACGAAGATCAATTCAATAAAAAGCCTTCGGTAAATCCATCACCTGGTTCAAACTCTAGTAATGGAAGTACAAGCAATCCAAATAATTTTGATGATAGAAGCGGCTCGTCAAATTCGTCAAGTAATACGGATGGTTATGAAAACACTCGTGCTACAAACAACAACTCTTATTATAACGACAATGACTTTTCTTATACATCGCGTTTAAGAAGATATTACACGCCTTCTTTTGGAGTTGATTTTTGGGATCCATGGTACACCGATGCATTTTTTTACACCCGCGACCCATGGATGTGGGGCAACAGTATTTACGTAAATGCGATTCCAAGTTGGAACTGGTGGAGACCACGCAATGTTATTGTTTATGACCCTTGGGGTTCATGGAATGGCTTTAACAACTGGAATGCATGGAACTCGCCTTGGTATGGCAATGGTTGGAATAATTGCGGATGGAATTCGTGGGGTAATGGCTTTGGCAATGGATGGAACAATTTCCAAGGAGGAAATTTTTATGGAGGCGGAGGCGGCAATTATTGGGGCTATAACAATGGCTTTTGGAACGGCAATAATAACGGATTCAACAATGGATTCAACAATGGATTCAATAATGGTGCTTGGAATAATGGAGGTGGTTCAGGCGGAAGAAATTATGGTATGAGTGGTCCGCGTTTTCAGTCGTCAGGAACGAACAATTCGGGCAGCAATTCATTGCCTAGAAAGAGTGGAAAAACAGATGAAACGAATGTGCCGCGCGAGGGAATTGTTAAGCCAAGAAATTCGCCAGATACATACATTCCACCCCGCGATGCAGCAAAGCCTGAAGGCGGGATGAAGGATCGTTCGGGTACTTTGGAGCCAGCAACCCCTTCAGACAAATTTACAGGAAAGAAAGTTCCTGTGGATGGTTGGAAAGCAGCTCCTGTTGAGGAGAGAGGAGTACCTGCTCGTATTCAAGATGGAAATATTTCTTTAGATAGGTTGAATCAAAAACCAATTCAAAACGAAAACAGTCCAGTAGAAAAATCTAATAGAGATTGGAACAACACTCCAATTGAGCAGCCACGTAGGTTTGATAATGTACCCGTTGAGAAAGTTCAACCACCTACAGAACAACCTCGCAGATACGATAATGTAACTCCGGCAGAAAGACCCAATGGTGGTAGAATTGATAGAATGCGTGATGAATTTAATCGGGATATGCAACCTGTAGAAAGACCTAGTCGCACAATTGAACAACCGCAAAGAGTTCAGCCGCGCGAGGAAATTAGAGTGCAACCCGAACAACGCGATTACGAGCCACCACAACGTGAAATTCGTCAGCAACAACAACGACCACAACGTGAAATACAGCGCAGTGAGCCACAAAGGATTGAGCGACAAACGCCACAACGTCAAATGCAGCAGCCACAACGCCAATTTCAACCACAACGTGAAGCACCACGCATGGAACAGATGAATAGACCACAACCATCACAGCGACAAATGAGTCCTGGCAGAAGACCATAGTTGTAAGTTGTTACCTTTATAAAACAAAAACGGAATCTTCGGATTCCGTTTTTTTGTAAAAACAAGATGTATGAAGCAAACCCTTTTTCTTTTTTCTTTTTTCTTTTTACCCACTTGTGTGTTTTCGCAGGTATATGATGTAGATGCTTTAAAATTTGCTCGCCTACAAACAGCAGGAACAGCGCGCAGTATGGGTGTGGTTGGTGCATTCGGTTCGGTGGGAGCAGATTTGTCATCAACCTTGTCCAATCCAGCGGGTATTGCATTATTTCGCTCTTCAGAAATTTCACTGGGCATTGGTATTCATCCAACTTCCACCAACAGCAGATTTTTGAATCAGGAAAGGGGTGAGAATAATACACGATTCACCTTTAATTATCTGGGCTTTGTTTATGCTGGTGCTATAAACAAAAAGAAAAACTCCATCTCTTTTTCTTCAAAAAATTTAGACTATGTAAATTTTGCAATCACCTATAACAAGATAAGCAACTTCAACCGAACAATACTTTACAGTGGCTTGAATCAAACTAACACTTACGCAGGTTCTTGGGTAAAAGAGTTGAATGCATTAGCTGGTGCTGCACCAAGTTTTGAAAATGCAAGTGTTGCAACTATGTTAGGTTTCCAAAATCAAACAGTGCTTTTTGATACGCTTGCAGGAAAGTTTCTTACCTACATTGATACACCTATTTTTCAGAATGGTAAAATAAGAGAGGTGGGTTCGGTAGATGAGGTAAACATCAATTTAGGTTTCAACATAAATGATAAAGTGTTTTTTGCTTTTGACGCAGGCATTCCGTTTTTGAATTATTCTGCCGTAAATGAATTTTCAGAGACAAACACCAACGACTCCACATCTTTTTTTAAAAGCTATCGTTATGTGCAGGAATACAGAACAAATGGTATAGGATTTAATTTGAAGTTGGGTTTAATTTATCGTCCTGTGGCTTGGTATCGCACTGGTATTGCATTTCACTCGCCAACATGGTATCGCTTAGACGAGAGCTACTATTCATTTCTTGATGAATCCTATAATGGCTTTCAATATAAGCAAGAAATAGATGCTGCGCCATTTCGGTATAACATCAGCACACCCATGAAGGGGATTTTTAGCAACAGTTTTTACTTCAAAAAATATGGCTTTTTGTCGGTGGATTATGAGTTTCAAAACTTTGGTGCGAGCAAACATCGTTTCAGAGATTTTAAAGAGGCTGCTGATGCTATCAACCAAACTACGAAAGGTAAGTATGGTTTTGGACATACCGTAAGAGTAGGTGTGGAGGGGGCGATTAAGTGGTTTAGAGTGCGTGGTGGTTATGCATGGCAGAGTTCGCCTTTCAAACCAACTGTTGCCATTAAGGGAAGTGATGAGCAAAGGCATTTATTTAGTTTAGGTATTGGATACAGGGGCAAAAGTTTCTTTGCTGATATTGCATTTCAGCAAATGCGAACTAATAGTTATTACCAACAATACGCATCCAATGATGGTAGCGAACCTTCGGTAAAAACTAAAAGCATTCACAATAATATTATGCTGACTTTGGGTTGGAGGTTTGGCTCAAAGAAGCAATAAACGAAAGTGTTCTTTTGCTAATTGCTGAGGACGAAAAAATACAAAACCCATTCTATAGATATCTACTGTAAGTGTTACCGAATTATGCGCTTTGATGTAGTTCCAAGCTGCGGTCATTTCTCTACTCCAATAAATATCGTCAATGATAATAACTGAATTTTCATTGAGTTTATCCAAACACTTTTCAAAATACTCAATGGTGGGTTGATAGCGATGATTGCCATCAATGAACACTAAATCAAGTGATGGAATTGCATCTAGCACTTCTGGTAATACCTTATCGAAACTTGCATTGGTAAAGGATACATTACTAACTTCTAAAATTTTAAGATTTTCTTTTGCCAATTGCTGTATTTCGGAGCTACCTTCAATGGTAAAAACTGTTCCACTTTCGTTTCCCTTTGAAAGATAGGCAGTGCCTAAACCAAGGTTGGTTCCAAGTTCTAAAGTGTGTTTAGGTTTAAAGTATTTTACTGCTCTATAAAGCACCTCACCATATTGTTTTGTAATGCTGCTTGTATCTGCAATTTCTTGAATTTTTTTAGTTTTTATATCTCCATTTTTACCTAAATCAGTAAAAGATATAGTAGTGGAATTTGTAAGCAGTTTTGCTCTTAACACTTCAATCGAACCCGTGTGTGTTTCTCCTTCCAATACATTCAGGTAAAACTGATAGATAAACGGAGAATGCAAATAATACTTAGTTTTTGCTACAATCAGATGTTTCAATAAATGATAAGTTCGGTGGCTTAGTTCCATCTGTTTGTTACTTTCGCAAACGTAGTTTATTCTGCTCTTACAAATCAAATCATGTTGCGTTTTTTAATTATTACTTTATTTTTTGTTTCAACACTTAGTGCGCAAGAGGGTTTTCATATTGGTGTAAACGGTGCATTTAATGCTTCGTTTATTTTAAATCAAAATAATTATGGCACCCTTGCTCCATTTAGTTTACAGGTTGTTAGGCAATCAGAGCTGGCATATATATTTACACCAGGTGGCACAGCAGGGGTAAATTTAGGCTACAATTTTAAACGAGATTGGGGAGTAGAGGTGCATCTCCTTTATAACAAAGCAGGGCAGCATTATGAAGATGATATGTATGGTCCTGCGGTTCTGCCTCAAGGTAAATTTGGTAATACAGGAAACAAAAGAGTGAAAGTGAAACGCAATGTTGATTTCCAATACCTTCAAATTCCCATTCTTGTAAAATATTCTGTGGGAGATAAGCTGACAAAATTTTATGTATCCGCGGGTCCTGTGATTGGTGCAAGGTTAACTGCTAAAGAAAACGTAAACATTGCCGGCTACGAATATCTTCCTGACTCAATAAATTTCACAACCAGCGAAAAATTTAGCTCTATTGATTTTGGAATGGCTTTAAATTTTGGTGTTGAAATTTGGTTTAAAGAAGCGTGGTTTATCAATATTGGGTTACATACATTTTGCAGCATTCTTGATATCAACGGAAAAAAAATGCGTGATGTAGATTATTACAGCAAAAACGATATTGAGTATCAGCAATCACGCAATTTTTATACTGGATTAAATGTTGGGGTAAATTATCTTTTCAATAAAAATAAAGTGAAGCCTGATAAGGAAGGCTTACGATTTAAGTAGATGCTACTTTGATAAATACACAAATTGTTTTTTATGAATAATTTTTACTTGCCGAAAAAGATTTTCGGATTTTATCTTTTTGGTGCTGCTGGTATATGTACAGAAATTTTCTTTACGGCATTGCAGAGCCTTTACTATGCTTACACAGAGGGAGGAACTCCTGACTGGGGACTTACGGGCAAATCGTATATCTGGATGTTTCCAATTTATGGCAGCGCATCTATTTTTCTTGATTTGTTGATGCCCTATTTAAGTAAAATAAAGTTTGTTTTTCGGTTACTGTTTTATCCCATCGGAATTTTTATTGTTGAGTATATCACAGGTTGGTTATTGGATGTTACAACAGGGAAATGTCCTTGGGAATATCATAGTCCTTATGCAATTCACGGGTACATCAATTTGGCTTACACACCACTTTGGATGTTGTTCGGCATTGCACTCGAGCTTATTTATAACACGCTTCAACGCTTCAAAGAATGATTGATTTTATTGGGGAAATTATCAAGCGATTTGGTCCGCGATTAGCTGGTGGCGAAGCAGAGCGAAATGCTCAACTTTTTGTAAAAGCAGCGTTGGAAAAGTTTTCCCACGAAGTGGAATTGCAAACTTTTGAAGCTGCGCTTACCGCAAAATTTCACAAGATGAAAATTTATGCTGTGTTGTATTGGCTGAGTGTTGCTGTGTTTTTCTTCAACCCTTTTGCTGCATTTTTTTTTGCATTTATAAATGCTGCTATTACAGTAAATGATTTGATGCGCAATGGCACTTGGTTAGACTTTCTGTATCCCAAATTGCAATCGTGCAATATTACCACTGCTGTTGAGCCGCAGAATGAGGCTAAGCAAACTATTGTCTTTACAGGGCATATTGATTCTACAGAGGAATGCCAATGGTGGTATTGGTTGAAGCAATGGGGTGGCTATTTGACTTTTGCCTGCGGTATTTTGATTGTTGCTTATGCAGCATTTTGTTTTTTTGAAGTTGGGGCGAGAATAATTTTCAATCATTCGATTTTATCGCCAATAAATTGGCTCTTTGTTTTACTCAGCCCTGTTCAATTAGTTTATTTTTCATTTCATTCAAAGCGTGTGGTAGATGGTGCTTCCGATAACTTGAGTGGTACAGCAATATCATTTTTTCTTTTAAAGCACTTTAAGGAAAATCCTCTTAAACATACACGCATTCGCTTCATCAGTTTTGGTGCAGAAGAAAAAGGCTTACGCGGCTCAAAGGCTTATGTGAAGCAAAATTTAGAGCAATTGAAACGTGAAAATTCTTTAGTTGTAAATATTGATACTATTCGTTTAGTTAAAGATATTTCTATAGTAAATAAGGAAACAATGATTGGTGTAAATCACAATGAACAATTGGCAATTGAAGTAAAGGAGAGTTTTGATTCATTACAATTACCAATAAGAGTAAACCCCTTGCCAATGGGCGGCACAGATGCGGTACCATTTTCAATGGCTGGCATTCCTGCAATTTCTGTGATTGGTTTAGATACTAAAACTTTAGACCCAACCTATCACACACGTTTGGATACTTTGGAAATGATTGAACCTCAATCATTGCAAAATGTGAAAGATGCTTTGATTGACTTTGTATTGAAAACTGATAAAAAACTTTGAATTCGTTATGATATTAACGTTGATGTTATGTTTCATTTTTAAGCTACATGTAGAAAGCGCAGGTGATTCACTACAGGTGCTATCTAAAAAACGCACGGGAATTAATACGCGAAGTCTAAACGATTCTATTGTGCATTACGAAATTAAGCTGCATCATTTAGTAGATTCTGCATCGCAACTTTATGAAACTCGTAAGCAAAATTTGATAGATAATAAGGATGTGAGTAAGATAGATAAACAGTTAAGCGGCATCAAAAACGGAAATAAAATCTATCGTGCACGCTTAGATAGTTTCATCAACGTAAGCCAAAATTTGTTTCTGGCTCAACCCGAAATTATCTTGAATACCAAGAAGGCTAAACAGAAGTAGAAATTCTTTATTGAGCAATCAAGTTTCAACAATCACCCCATCCTTCATAAAAATCTTTCTATCAGCCATATTGGCTAACTCTTCGTTGTGGGTAACAATCACAAAAGTCTGCTTCATTTGATCGCGCAATTGAAAGAACAATTCATGAAGGCTGCGCGCATTTGCAGTATCTAAATTTCCCGATGGCTCATCGGCTAAAATCACAGCAGGTTTATTCATCAAAGCCCTAGCAACTGCAACTCTCTGTTGCTCGCCACCCGAAAGCTCAGAAGGCTTGTGATGGCTGCGGTGCGACACTTTCAATGTATCTAATAGTTCCTTGGCGCGAAGTTCTGCTTCTTGCTTTCCCTTGCCTGCAATGAATGCAGGAATGCAAACATTTTCGAGTGCCGTAAACTCCGGCAACAAATGATGAAACTGAAAAATGAAACCCAAGGATTGATTTCGGAAAGCCGCGAGTTGCTTATCTGTTTGTTTAAAGATGTCTCTGCCTTTTAGTTGAACGATGCCTTTATCGGGCTTATCTAATGTGCCAAGAATATGTAGCAGGGTGCTTTTGCCCGCACCTGATGCACCTACTAGCGAAACAATTTCACCTTCATTTACTGTAAGTGAAACCTTCTTTAATACTTGCAAACTGCCGTAACTTTTCTCTATGTCAATGGCTTTCAACATGGCTTCAAACTTATTCCTTTTTTGTTCATTTACGCACAATGTCTAGCACTAGTCTTCAATTTCAATACCGAATTTATCTAACAGTCCAACAACACCCTGCAAGGCAAACTTTGCCTTTTTGATTCGGTTGATGTTTGGGTCTATAGAATAATTAAAAGCAGTTCTAAAATCAACTTTTTCGAGAAGTGTATTATCAAATGTTGCTCTAGTCAAATCGCAGTTTTCAAAAATTGAAGCAGTTAAATCACATTCTGTAAAATCTGCTTCGTGCAATTGTGTGTTCTTGAAAATTGTTTTCTTGATTTTGATTTGGCTGAACGAAGCGTGATTGAGATTGCAGTTTTCAAAACTAAAAGCTAAACCAAACAGGTTACAATTATCAAATCGTAACCCAAGCATTTTGCAATCTTTAAATTGAATATCTCTGAGTGCTGTGTTTGAAAGTTTAGCCAAACTTAGATTGCAACCCTCAAACACGCATTCCGAAAACTTGAAGTAAGAAAGGTCTGAATTTGAAAAGTCGCAATTGTTGAAAGTGCAATTTTCGTAGTCGCCTTTTGCTAATGGAATTTTAGTAAAATCTTGTTTGTTGAATTTAATTTCTTCTACTAAAAACTGTCCCATCTGCTTGTTCGGTTTGCTCGTCAAATATGAAAGATTTTCAAATCTAAAATCTGTAATCATTCATCTCAAATCTTTAATGGGCGGTTTCTCCTCTCTTATCACACTAATCAAATCCTCAGTTCTCACAGCAGCAGTCTTGTTTGCACACGCTGCCTTGATAAGATACCCCGCTTTTCTAAATCATACTTTTTTTTTCATTAACCCAAAATGCGGTTGAAGGTAAGGGGTTTTGTTCCGTTTATTGTCAAACTAAGCTTGCAGAAACCAATAACAACAGTGAGCAACTCACTTATTTAGTTTTGCTATACTATTTGCTTCAAAGCCTCTGCTACACTTTGCACTGGCAAACCACAAGAATTGTTTCGGCAAACATAAATCTGTGTTGTGTTACCGATGACTTTATCTTTTAGTAATGGTAAATTGCTAGAAGTGCTGCTGCCGATAAATATACAGTGTGGCAGAAAGTGCTGTCCAAATTCCATTCTGATTGATGCGGCATTGCTGCCACTGATGGCAACTAGAAAAGGTTCGTGAATCACTTGCTGCATCAGCGATGCCCAGTTGGCATAAAAGGATGTATGCTGCAAAGTATTCGTTTTCATATTCACCAACATAGCTTTTGCTACCTCGTTGTATTTTCTATCATCCATTATCAAACCAAGGCGATATAAGTTCTTTGCCATGATGGAATTGGATGCCGGAATAACATTGTCGGAGGTCTCGGTTTTGCGGGCAATAAGCGGAGCATCGGTGCTATTGGTATAAAAGAAAATATTGCGCGCCTCGTCAAAAAAGTTTTTAAAAACATAAAGTGCTATTTGCTGCGCAGTAAGCAACCATTGCTCGTCAAAAGTGCTTTCGTACAAAGCAACAAAAGCATCTATCACCAAGGCATAATCATCTAAGAAAGCAGAGATATTACTGGTATTGTTTTTATAGTTTCGGTATAGACTATAATCCTGCCTTAGCTGATGCTTGACAATAAAATTAGCATTAGCAATTGCCGTATTCAAAAAGGAAACTTCGCCAAAAGCATTATAGGCATCTACATATCCTTTCAGCATTAGCGCATTCCAAGATGTAAGGGTTTTATCATCCAAACCTGGTCGAATTCGCTTGCTGCGTTCTTGCAGAAATTTTGCGCGCCACTCATTTATCTTGGTGGTATTTCCTGCTTGCTTGCTTGTTCTCGTTAAGTTATTAGTGCCCTCAAAATTACCTGTTGGTGAAATATTAAACACTTCCTTAAAAGCATCAAAATCATTGCCTAAAATCTTATTTAGTTCATCCCAATGCCACACATAGAATTTCCCTTCTTCCCCTTCGCTATCGGCATCCAATGCTGAATAGAAATTCCCCTCGCTGCCCGTCAATTCGCGCGCTATAAATGCTAAGGTTTCATACACGATACGTTTGTAGCTTTCATCTTTGGTAACCTGATATGCCTTTGCGTATAATGACACCAATTGCGCATTGTCGTAAAGCATTTTTTCAAAGTGCGGAATCTCCCAATAGGCATCTACACTGTAGCGCGCAAAGCCTCCGCCAACCTGGTCGTAGATTCCACCCAACAGCATCTTATCTAAGGTTACAGTTGTAGCTTGCAAAACATCATCACGCTTAGATATTGCAAAGGCTTCGAGCAGAAAATGAAAGTTCACTGGCATAGGAAATTTAGGCGCTCCTGCCCTACCGCCTTCTTTCATATCAATGTTATTCAGCAGCGCTTGTGTGGCAGCATTTAAGTCTTGTTGCGTGAAGGTTTTATCTGCCGGAAGTTCTATTGCGTCCATAGAATGAATGCCGCGCGTAATATCTGTCGCGCGCTCGTGCATCTTTTCTTTATCCTTTTGATATTCATGCACAAAGTATTGCAACACCTGCATCCAATGTTCTTTAGGAAAATAAGTGCCAGCATAAATTGGTCGCCCATCGGGCAGGCAAATTGCATTGAGGGGCCAGCCGCCTCTGCCACTAATCAGTTGCACGGCATCCATATAAATTTGATCCACATCGGGTCGCTCTTCTCTATCCACCTTGATGCTTATAAATGCATCGTTCATCAACTTTGCCACCTCATTGTCTTCAAAGCTTTCGTGCTCCATCACATGACACCAATGGCAGGCGCTGTATCCAATGCTTACAACAACCAACTTATCTTCTGCCGCTGCTTTTTGCCACACTTCTTGTTTCCATGCAAACCATTGCACAGGGTTGCGCGCGTGTTGCAACAGATACGGACTTGTTTCATGAATTAGTGCATTGGTTTCAGCAATCATAATTGAATGATTTTGGTTTGAAGCGCAATGATACGACTAAGGAAATTCCTTTTTTACAAAAAGGAATTCAAGGCTTCATTCAGCAGTTGTGGATTTACCTTTTCTATAGGATGTAAAGTGTTTTCAAACAAATGAAATTTACCGTGCGGCAGCATCAAGGCTGCATGTTCGGTTTCGTCACGCGATACCATAGTGTCGCCATCGCCAAGGCTAAGCACAACGGGCTGTTGAATACGATGAAAGTCTTCAGCCTTGATATGATGCTGTGCCAAATCATGCATCATTTCGGCAGTATTGGTTAGCAATGTCTTCCAGCTGTTGCCATGCAAGTCTTCTAAATATTTTGCATAAGCAGGAACTTTTGCTTCCATCTTTTCTGGCACCAAAAACTTGGTTTCTTTTTCTACAGTTTCGGCAGTCCAGTTAATTTTTGTGCCCAAGGTAAAAACCTTCTCAATTAAATGTGGCTGATGGCGCGCAAGCCACAGCGCAACATAGCCGCCCATGCTATAGCCAAACACGGGGATGGGTTCCACCAATTGCTCGCGCAAAAACTCGGCAAGGTCGTTGGCAAGGCTATTGATAGTAAAAGGATGTTGAATGGCAGATTTGCGCCCGTGGCTGCCAAAGGTGTAGTTGAATACCTCATATTCACTTGCCAACAAATCGCTTAACGGAATCAATTGTTCCTCGCAGCCCAAGGCACCATGCAGCAGCAGAATTTTTTTCATTGTATGTGTATGTTTTGAGTGAATAACAATATTGCCATTATTGGCTTTATCATCAAGCAACATAAAAGAAAATAATTTACGGAGCTTACAAGGGATAATTTTAAAATTAGATAAATGCCATTCTTAAAGCTCTTTGTGGTGAATTTACACCCCTTATTAAAAGCCTCCAATTTCTTTTACCTTATCAAATGATATATGGTAAAAAGAAGGAGCACATTTCCCAAAAAAAGACGACTCAATCGCCCATCATTTTATCTACAATAATGCCGAAGATTTTCAGCTTGCCTTGATGTAACTTTTTAATTGCCTCTAATTTTTCGGTTGTAGGTTTTATTCCTTTTTGATGGTAACGAATGATTTGATTGGCGATGTCAAAAAACTGATACAACACATGATCTTCGGGCTTCAATTTTTTTAAACCTAAAAACTTTTT
>CAZKHZ010000045.1:14120-21709 GCA_964552715.1 uncultured Chitinophagaceae bacterium
TAAGGCAAAATCTTTCGTCAACACAAAGCAGGCTACCTGAAAAATGCGCAACGAAATTTCATCTAAAATCATGATGTTTTTGTTGTTGTGCGTAATGCCTTCGTTTAAGTATTCAACCGCAAGCTCCACTTGGTTGTTCAGCAGATAATGCTTGATGTGTTGAAACATAGAACTCATCTTAGGCGACTGCGTCACTTCAAATTTTAGCGTTTGCGAAAAGATTTCTTTGAGGATATATTCGGCTTCATGTTTGCGCCCGGTAATCATTGCCACATCGTGGTAGTGACTTTGGTGATAGTAGTTGGTGTTCACTAAATCATAATGCTTTTTCCATAAATCTTCATACAACTTAAACGACTGTTCGTAGTCGCCTGAATCATAATATGCCTCGGCAAGCGCGCGCACTACAAACACGCGGTCGAACTCCACAAACAATGGCTTATTTGCTTCATAAATTGCGAGCATATTTTTGAGATTTTCTACAATTTCCTGGTGGTTTTGAGAGTAGTGAACATGAAACCACGACACCGTATTGTAGTAATAGTATTCCGCACGGGGCAGCTTGCCAGATTGAAGTAGGGGCTTAATTTCGGCTAGGCGAGCAAGCAATTGGGGTTCGTAGGTTTTGCCCTTACCCATCGAGCGCATGTATTGCAAGTAAACACTCAGGTGCATCAGCTCAATACTCAGCACTTCGTCAATGGTTCTTTTCTTTAAAGATTGAAGATAATACTCGCCATACTCTAGCACTTTCTCGGGTTTGTAGTATTCAAAACCCATTTGTCGCAGCGACTTGAACGCCACAAAATAGTATTTAGTTTTGTCCACTTGTAACTTGCCCGAATCAATGGCGCGTTGCTGAATTTTTAGTTGGTGATAAATATGCGGATGCAAGTGTCTGCGCACAAGAAAGCTCAATTGGATATACGGCTCGGGCGAAGACACAAACAGTAGGCATTTGTTGTATAAAATTGAAGTGAGCTTGTCAAAATAGCTGCGCGAAAAATTTCGCTGCGCGAAAAATTCATCATCGGCATTTACGTTTGCGCGTCTTTCACACAAATACTGCAACACAATCTTTTCGTTTCCGGTAAAATCTTGCGCCTGTAGGTCTTTTAATTCCTGATCGGTAAACACACAAAGTAGTTCGCGCAGGTAGCTCATGTAAACAGACGTTAGATGTTAGATATTAGAAATTAGATAAAACAAAAAACAATAGCAGTGTATTGTCTGAATACTCACTTCTTCATTTCATTCAGCAACAATCAGGTAGTAATTCTTCTTGCCCTTTTGCACCACGAGGTATTTTCCTTTCAACAAATTATCGGTTGAAAGTTTTGTCTCTAGTGTAACTTTTTCTTTGTTGATGGCAACAGCATTTTCTTGCAAACTTCTGCGCGCTTCACCCTTTGATGGAAACACTTTAGACGTTTCGCCCAACAGCGTCACTATATCGTTTTCGCTAATGGCATCTTTTGAAACATTAAACGATGGAACGCCCTCAAACACATCCAAAATCTCCGATTCGCTGAGGTTTTGCAGGGCTTCGGTTGTGCTTTTGCCAAACAAAATATCCGTAGCATCTTTGGCACGCTGCAAATCTTCGGCACTATGTACACGCTCGGTCACTTCATCGGCAATGGCGCGTTGCAAAATGCGCAAGTGAGGCTCTGCGGCATGTTGCGCCTCCAATGTTTCAATCTCAATTTTGTTTTTTAAAGAAAAAATACGAATCAAAGTTGGCGCATCGGCATCGGCAACGTTCAAAAAGAACTGGTAAAACTTGTAAGGCGAAGTCTTTTTGGCATCTAACCAAATATTCCCTGATTCACTTTTGCCAAACTTGGTACCATCGGCTTTCTTCAGTAATTGAGTGGTGAGCGCAAAGGCTTCGCCACCTGCTTTTTTACGAATCAATTCTGTGCCAGTAACAATATTTCCCCATTGGTCGCTGCCGCCCATTTGCAATTTTACGTTATGGTTTTTCCATAAATAAAAAAAGTCGTAACCCTGCACCAACTGGTACGAAAACTCTGTAAAGCTCATGCCATTTTCGAGGCGATTTTGTACACTATCCTTCGCCATCATATAGTTCACGGTAATGTATTTGCCCACATCGCGAATAAAATTTAGGAAAGTGAAATCTTTAAACCAATCGTAGTTGTTTACCACCACTGCGGCATTGCTGCCAGTAAAGCTCAGGAACTTTTCTAGCTGCTGTTTAATACCTGCAATGTTGCGATTCAAGGTTTCGTCATCCAGCAAATTGCGCTCTTCGCTTTTGCCACTCGGGTCGCCCACCATGCCGGTAGCCCCGCCCACCAAAGCATAAGGAATGTGACCGTATTTTTGAAAATGCAAAAGCGTCATAATCTGCGACAGGCTACCCACATGCAAAGAATCGGCTGTAGGGTCAAAACCAATGTACCCTTTCACCACTTCTTTGCTCAAAAGCTCCTCGGTGCCTGGCACCACATCCTGCAACAAGCCGCGCCACTTCAATTCATCAATAAAATTTTCCATAAGCGCAAAGATGAAAGGATTTGTGATTTTAGAAATTATGAATGCGCTCGTCCATCATTTATGACTTGGAAATATAAACCCATGCGGTTTAGGGCATGTATAAATAGATTAGTCAAAAAATCTTATTGCATATTGTTTCTATTGATAAAGCAGCTCCCTTGAAAATAATTCAAGAGAAAACATCTTTGCGACAACTTATGTTACGTCTATTAATGGCAGCAAAATTTTCATAGAGATAAATACAGTTATAAAGACCAATAAAAACTAATCACAAATACATCCGAAATTATATTTTTACGACCATGAATAAAGTTTCCACTGCATTAACCGAAATGCTCGGTATAGATTATCCGATAATAGTTGCGCCAATGTTTTTGGTAAGTAATACTACTATGATTATTGAAGCCTGCAAAGCGGGTGTCACAGGTGCCATTCCAGCCTTGAATTACAGAACAGATAAAGATTTTCGCAAAGCATTAGCGGAAATAAAAGCGGCTACTGACAAGCCTTTTGGCATCAATATCATTACCAATAAATCCAATATCCGCATGAAGGAGAACCTTCAATCGTGTTTGGATTACGAAGTGCCGTATATCATTACATCGCTTGGCAGCCCCGAGGAGGTCATCAACGCAGGAAAAAAACAGGGAATGAAAGTATTTTGCGATGTGGTGGATTTGGCTTTTGCTAAAAAGGTGGAGGCTCTTGGAGCAGATGCCATCATTGCGGTGAACAATCAGGCGGGAGGTCATGCAGGAAAACTAACCCCTGAAGAATTGCTTCCCCTGCTTGCTGCTAATTGCAAGATTCCTGTGATTTCGGCAGGGGCGGCAGGAAATGGAAAAACGATTAAACACATGATGGATTTGGGTGCCTGTGGCGTTTCGATAGGCAGTATTTTTATTGCTAGCAATGAGGCTCCTGTTACAGATGATTATAAAAATGCCTGTGTGCAATTTGGTGCAAAGGATATTGTGATGACTACTAAACTTTCTGGCACTCCATGCACGGTAATCAATACACCTTTTGTGCAACAAATTGGCACACAACAAAACTGGCTAGAACGCTTCTTGAACAGCAATAAGAGCTTGAAAAAATACGCCAAATTGCTAACCTTCTACAAGGGTATGAAGATGTTGGAGCAGGCAGCATTTAGCGCAACTTATAAAACAATGTGGTGTGCCGGACCTACCATTGAATACGTAAAGAATGTTCGTCCGATGCAACAGATTGTAAACGAATTAACACAAGAACTAGAACAAGAATTAGCCAAAAATACAACAGCCGTAAATAGTAAAACCCATGTTTAAAAAACTTTCTTTTTTTCTTTTAATAGCCTCCTTGTTTACGGCTACTTCTTGTCGCAAAATCAGAGAGGATAATTTGGTGAGAGGTTTGTGGCAGGTGCAGTATTTTAAAATTGATACTACTACTATCAACAACAGGAGTAATCCAATTGTGCGTGCTTTTATTGATACTGCAAAAGCTCATGAGGGTGACTTTTTGCATTCGCTTTTACCTAACTACACGGCTAATAAGAGCAATGCATATTACAGAATCAAATATGACCGTGAGGATATTTCTTTCTCTTACTACAACATTAATGAAGTGAATGTTTACACAGTGTTGGGGCGTTGGGATTTGCCAAAAGCAGAAACGATTTATTTGAGTTCTGATAATTTTTTGGATGGCAATTTTGATATAGTTTATAAAGGCAATACTGATATTTATGATTTCAAAACTGATTTGAATTATATCAAGACTTTAGATGATACTGTTAGTGTTGTAATGAAAATAAAGAGAGTGAAGTAATTCGCTACACTTCGATTAATGACTTACCCAGAAGTTTTAGATTATCTACTGAATCGCTTGCCAATGTTTCAGCGGATTGGCGCAGCCGCTTACAAAGCTAATCTTGATAACATCATTGCTTTATGTGATGTAATCGAAAATCCGCAAAAAGAACTAAAGTGTATTCACATTGCAGGAACCAATGGCAAGGGTTCTGTTACGCATATTATTAGCTCCATTCTTCAATCGCAGGGCTACAAAACAGGAACTTTCACTTCGCCACATTACATAGATTTTCGGGAGCGTATTAAGATTGATGGCGTGTTGATTGAAGAGTCTTTTATCTGCAGTTTTGTAAATAAACATTACAATGATTTTGCCAAAATAGATGCTTCGTTTTTTGAGATAACAACAGCACTGATGTTTGCATATTTCTATGAGATGAAAGTTGACTACTGTGTGATAGAAACAGGGCTTGGCGGCAGGTTGGATTCTACAAATGTTATCACTCCGCTACTTTCGATAATTACAAATATCAGTTTAGACCACACTCAGTTTCTTGGTGATACACTGACAAAGATTGCCGGAGAGAAAGCAGGTATTATAAAGCAAAACATTCCTGTTGTGATTGGTGAAACGCAACCGGAAACAAAGGAAGTGTTTGAGACTGTTGCCACACAGCAATCTGCGTCAATATCTTTTGCAGATAAAATAATACTTCTTCAAAATTTCTCAAAGGAAACATCGGGTTCCACGTTTGATGTTTTTTCTAAAGGCAACATATTGTTGAGAAAGGTGAATACCGATTTGACAGGCAGTTTTCAGCAAAAAAATATCAGCACAGCAATTGCTGCAATTGTAAAACTTCGAGAAGACGGTTTAGAAGTCAGCGATGCAGCAATCAGAAAGGGCATTGCAAATGTGCGCACCAATACCAACTTCATTGGGCGATGGATGGTGATGCAACAAAGTCCGTTGGTGATATTCGATAGTGCGCACAACGAAGGTGGTTTGCGCGAGGTCTTTGCTCATTTGCCACAGTTCAACAACTTGCACATTGTTTTTGGCACTGTCTCTGATAAGGATGTCGCAACTGTGTTGAGCATCTTGCCTATTAATGCTTATTACTACTTCTGCAAAGCCAATGTGCCTAGAGGAAAAGATGCTCAGGAATTACAAGCCGAAGCTGCGGAGTTTGGACTTAAAGGAGAGATGTTTAATTCTGTTGAAGCTGCTTTGATTGCAGCAAAAGCACAAGCTAGGGCTGATGATATAGTGCTACTTACAGGCAGTGTGTTTGTGGTGGCAGATGCGCTTGAAAGGATTAAAGCTACCTAGTTCCATTGTATCCTTTAGCCTTTCGTTTTTCTTAGTAGCTTCGCCCACTTTAATTTTTGCAACGTGATAAAATTTGAACAACATATTCTTAGTAATGGATTAAAAGTGCTGGTGCATCGCGATGCTACAACGCCTTTAGCCATAGTTAATACACTTTACAAAGTTGGCGCGCGCGATGAAGCTGCCGACAAAACCGGATTTGCGCATTTGTTTGAGCATTTCATGTTTGAAGGTTCCGTGAACATCCCTCACTTTGATACACCCTTGCAGTTTGCAAGTGGAGAGAACAATGCTTTCACCAATAATGACATTACCAATTACTACGATTTTCTTCCTTCCAAAAATCTTGAAACTGCTTTGTGGCTCGAAAGCGACCGCATGTTGGGTTTAAACTTTGATGAGGAAAGTTTGGATACACAAAAAAAGGTGGTGATGGAGGAGTTTAAAGAGCATTACATCAATCAACCTTATGGTGATGTGTGGCACAAAATTTCTGCGCTTGCATACAAGGTGCATCCGTATCGCTGGCCCACAATTGGGTTGGAGTTGAGCCATATTGAACGAATAACTATGGAAGACTTTAAGCAGTTCTTCTTTCATTATTATCGCCCTAACAATGCTTCATTAGTTGTTGCGGGAAATGTGAAACCAGATGAGGTTTTTAAATTGACCGAGAAGTGGTTTGGTGCTATACCGAAAGGTGAAAAAGAGGTGGTGCGCAGTTTACCAAAAGAGCCGAATCAAACAGAAGAAAGAGTGTTAGAGCATCATGCAGATGTGCCGGTTCATGCAATTTATAAAGCGTATCAGATGTATGACAGAAACCACACAAATTATCAGGCAGCAGATTTGCTCCGCGACTTGTTGAGCACTGGTGATTCTTCGCGCTTGTATCGCGCTTTGATTAAGGAGAAAAAAATATTCAGCAGTGTGGCTTCTTATCTGAGTGAAACCATTGATGAGGGTTTGTTTTTTGTAGAAGGCAAACTTAATCCAGGGGTGAGTATGGAGGAAGGTGATAAGGCAATTAAAGAAGTGTTGAACGAAATGGTGCAAGATAAGATTGATGAAACGGAGCTTACCAAAGTAAAAAACAAGGTAGAGAGTTTTATTGCTTTTGGAGACACCAATGTATTGAACCGCGCTATGAATCTTGCTTATCACGAAATGCTTGGCGACCCTGATGGGGTGAATACTGAAATAGAAAAGTATCAAAGCGTAACCGCTACGCAATTGCAAGATGTTGCAGCAGAGCTATTGAACGATAATCGCTGTAGCACCTTAAAGTATTTTGGAAAGAATTAAGCTGCGCTTATAATTTCTGCTGCGGCTTGTTCATTTCGCTTAACAAATCAAGCACCATTTCTTCTAAGGTGCCAGAGCCGGATAGCTCGCCCATCAAACCATAAAGTGGTGCTGTTTTTTGTGCACTGCCATCATCATTTGAAACGTTTTTAATGCTGCCTTCTGAAAGCTTTTTAATCCATGTTTCGGGTAATAGTTTTGCTGCTTGACGCACTAGTGATTGCTTAATGCCATCACCAATATTTGTAAAGGAGTTCTCTTTCAATTTTTGTACAGAAATATTCAAATCTCTGATGAACTCATCTGCGAAAGGCACGTTGCCGTTTGAAACCGTAAGGTGCAAACTTGGGGGAAGTAACTGCCTGTCTAAGTGCCAACCAAGTGCGCTTAGTTCATCGCCTAAGCGATAGATGTCTAAGTTGCCATCTGCCATAAAAGAGAAGACGGTTGTGAGCGGAGAGCCAACTACTTTTAAACCATCAATTTTGTTGATACCATCTTGAATCTTTTTTGCGGCTTCAAAAGTTTCTGCTGCCATTTTGCGGTAACCTTCATTGCCCAAATATTTCATCACCGCCCATGCAGCCGCTATGCCGCCACCTGGGCGGGTGCCAGAAACAGCAGGCGAAGCA
>CAZKHZ010000046.1:0-21014 GCA_964552715.1 uncultured Chitinophagaceae bacterium
AAAAACGATTCAGAGGTATTAACGGACGCGTCAGGGATGTCAAAAAACGATTCAGAGGGGTTGGCGGACGTGTCAGGACTATCAAAAAACGAATCAGTGGGGTTTAAGAGCATGTTTGCAGGGTTCAAAAGCATGTTTGCAGGGTTCAAGAGCCAATCAGCGGGGTTAAAAAACGAGTTGGCAGGGTTAACGGACGCGTCAGCAGGTTGAAAGGGAAAATCATTAGAGTGAAAACGTATATCTGCACAGTTAAAAAGCATGCTTAATGGCTCAAAAGCCGTTGCGGCAGGGTTGATGTGAATGTATTTTTTCCCAGCAACGTCTGGCTTCGGACGTTGCGTACCACAAAGCACAATTTTTTCGCTACAACGACTCCCTTCACCCAAAAATCCTTCACAGCAATCGTCTCTCTTGCAGACGTTGCGTTGGTGAAATGAATGAAAAATTAAGAAGTAGGGTTGCGAACCTATGGCTCGCTGTAAAGAATGTTGGATTTGATTGCTACCAAGATTTTACCTCTGCGAGGTACAAACAGCCCGATAAATAATTGTGTGTACACACGATAGCTCCAAAGGGGGATAAACAGCCGAACAGCCGGGGGAGCGTAGTCGGTTGTTTTCAAGATGACAAATGTTGGGTGGAAGGCGCAAGGGATAGTAGTGGATATCCTTTTTGGGCGGAGTTCCTTGGATAAGTTGGGTATGATGAATAGAAATTAGACTTTTGGGTAAGAAGGGGTTTCAAAGATAAGTGCGCCAAAAAGATAGTAATGGACAGCTCCCGAAGAAAAGTTCAGGACAGGCTTCCCCGATGAACGAGGGGCGCGCCAAGATTGTTCTCGATTGCTTACTCCACATTCCGCATTCAAGTTTTTCTTTCTATTTTATGCTTTTGGTTAGTTTAAAGTCAAAAACTATCTTCGATTGCGGATTCAAATTTTTTCATGCGGCATATTTACTTTTTATTCTGCTTTCTACTTTTAAACCATATTGTTTTTGCACAAGGCAACAGGCTTGTAATTACCTCTGATATTCCCACAGAGTTGACGGTATGTGGCGAGCAAAAGATTTTTACTATACAGGCTTACAACCCCTCTCCCAACTTGCTTACCAATGTATCGCTTGTAGTAAACATGCCTTCGGGAATGTTGTATGCCGCAGGGAGTATTTCGGGAGCAACGGAGCAAAATATTAGTGATTTAAGCAATCCGATATTCTCTATCACAAACATTGCCACACTCACCAATCGCAGCATCACTTTGGCGGCAAGCGCGGGATGTGCTGTGATGGCGTACTTGGCTGCGGGGCTTCCGGCACGCAACATTACGCGTATTAATTACACCGCCAATGGCTTCAATACTTTTGATCGAGATACCTCTTTCACTTACATCATTAAGCAGCCCAATGTATCTATCACATCGGTTACAAATCAAAGTTATTCGGGTAATGTGGGCGATACTTATACGCGTTGTATCACTATTATCAATGGTGGCTTGGGCGCGCTTTCACAATTTATTTTTACCGACCAGCACGGCAACGGCATTCAAATAAACAGCATTGATAAAGGCACAAGAATTACGCAAGGCAACTCAGAGATTGTAACCCTTAGCGCAGCAGATTTTGCAGGCATCGGCAACGGAAATACGCTGTTTGAATCGGGCGAAAGCATAGTGATTTGCGAAAATGTTACAGTTGTAAATTGTGTGTCTGTATCCACAGCATACAATGCTGGCTGGGGATGTAATAGTCAGGTTTGTCAATCTTCCAATTCTAGTGCCAATGTGGTGTTTCCAAACCTTACTCCCAACATAGTTGTCACCAGTGTCCCATCACAAATTGCGTGTTATGGAATGAATCAACCCAATCAGCAAAAGTTGGTAATCAGAAACACTGGGCTTGGGCAAGCAACCAATATTTCGATGAATGTTTTTCAATCAGCAGGTAGTGTATTTTACTCAACCATGAGTTCTGCCATTGATAACAATAGTTTTACTTATAGAATAAATACGGGGTCAACTGTATCTGTGGCTTCCACAGTAAATGCACTTAACGCAAACTATGCCTGTCTTAATGGATTGCTTGCAGGGGATGTAAATGTAAATCTTCCCCCAATCAATGCCGGAGACTCAATTATACTATTGTGGAATACTTACTCCTGTTGTCATAATTATTGTGGGGGTACAAGTCTTCATGCTGGCATTAATAACGGGTGGAGTTATAAAGGCACATACAGCAACGTTTGTCAGAGCAGTTATTTGATTCCAATAACTTATGCCAAAGGCTACAATCAACTTTATGCCGATTTGACTGACAATAATTCTCCTGCAACAATAGCAGATGGGCAAACACTTACTTACAGTGTGCTTTTTTCAAACGATATAAATAACTACACAAGCCTCTCCACTCGTCAATGGCGATTTGTAGTAACCATGCCAAATTGTGTAAGCTATGCAGGCAACGCGCGGATAGTGGCTTATGATGGCACTACGGTATGGAATCCAGCAACAGTAACGCCATCGGGCAATACGGTAACTATTACATTCACCGGCAATCAACCTTTCAATCGAATCAATGGCGATTTGCGTTTTAATATAACTGCAAACTGTGCAAGTTGTGGAGGTGTGGGTGGAGTGGGCAACGTGCAGGTGCAATCTTATTTTGTAAGCGACCCTAATTGCAATTGCCAACATTCAGTTTCATGTATCAATCAGCCGCTTACGGTGGTTTGCCCTACAAATTGCGCAGGGGTTAATGTTTCAAGCTTTAATATTGAAAGAACCAATTACGGTTTGCGCGATGATGATAATAATGGTGTGCCAGAAGCGGGCGCTGTTTCCTTAAATTTAATTCGCAGAGACAGGGCTATGTTTGGCGATACGCTTACGGCAAATTTTACAGGAACTATCAGTGGAAATTATCAATACTTGTTTGCCCAATCGGCAATTACTAATGGCAACAATTACCTCACATTTGTAGATGGCGTTTTGACCATAACAAGAGGCGGTTTTACCTACACTTGTGCATCACCTTCGCCAACCGTAACCAATGTAGGAACTACGCGCACCTTCAGTTTCAACCTTAGTGCAGCGGGCTTGATTACATCGGGTTGTGTGCCTGCGGGCTTTACTTTTCAAACAGGTGATGTTGTAAATTTTCGACCGCGCTACAGCGTTTCAAGCAACACAGGAGGAACAATTTTATTATGCAGAGTAACAAATGAATTTTACACAAGTGATATTGCTAACCCAACGCTTGCGGCAAACAAGTTTTTCTGCAATAATTATGATGGTTCTTTTTCTATCATAGGATATTATTTCACCAACTGGGGACCAGATAGTTATGTAGCATCTTCATGCAACAATGTAACCATTTCGCAGAACTATTATTTGAGTGTGGGTCCTTGTTGTCAGCAATATGCGGGCGGCAATTTGTTTCCTTTCGAGCATCGAGTTTGGGCATGGGCGCAAATGCTTAGGGTGGTGCCGCCAACGGGTTACACTTTTGTTTCTGCAAGATTTAATCACGTACGCACAGCAGGCAATCAGGCTGTTGTAGGAACTGCATGGCAGGCTTTAACTCCTGCAAATAATTCACCCGACACTTTTGATTTTGCCGTGCAACAATACTACGCACGGTTTGGTGGTTCCTTTCAGGAAAGTGATGATGGTTTTTATGGCACATTAGAATTGGTGCTTACACCTTCATGCAGGGTAGTACCCAATGTGGCATCCAATGTAACTTACGATTGGTTCTTTGGTGAAAGCCCAAATTTAGTTGGCTCTAATACTAACAACCAAAGTTCTACCACAACACAAGATTACATCACCTATCAAGGAGCTGATTTGTTTGTACAATCACAACTACCATCAGTTTTAGCACAAGACAACACAGCCACATGGGATGTTTCGCTCTCAAACACCACCGCATACGCTGCGCAAAATGTTTTTGTTGCCACTCCGCAGATTTCTGGAGTTACTGTTGTGGAAGTTTTTGATGTGACGAATAATGTTGTAATAGCCCCAACTGGTAATGGTATATATCAATTGGGTTCATTAGCAGGAAATGCTGTGCGTAATTTGCGCATCAAAGCAAGTTACACATCTTGTTCGCCTGATTCTGTAATACTTCATGCAGGTTGGAATTGCGGAAGCTATCCAACCAATCTTGCAAGTTATCCTTGTGCTACTGATAGAATACGACTTACGCTTTCGCCACAAATTCCAACACTGATTGCCAATATTACCAGCCCATCAGGTACAGTAGATTTATGCGACACAGCAACCTATATTGTTGAAGGTGTAAACATTCAATTGGGTACCGCATACAATTTAAAACTGCGTGTAATTTTGCCACTTGGGGTTATCATCAATCCTGGAAGTTCTGTAATAAGTTATCCAAACAACGCTGCCTTCACAACTATTCCAAATCCAACTTTTATTTCTGGTACAACTTATGAGTGGGATTTATCTGCGTTGAGTGCAACACTTGGCATTGATGGATTAAAAGGAATATTACAGACAACTTTAAACAGTGTAAAAATTAGATTCCGAGTACGCACAGATTGCAATTATACGTCTGGCAGTTTGATAGGTTTTAACTTCAATGGCAGTAGTGCTTGCGGACTTTACACTGGTCAAGAAATTTCGCTATCCTCACAATTGGCTGTTACCGGTGCCGATAAACCTTATGATGCGGAAGTATCGCTTAGCAGTACTTATATTTCTCCTTGTCTGAGTTCAACACCAATAGTAGTTACAGTAAAAAACAATGGACCAAACTTGACCTCTAATCTTGATTCGATTGTGATAGTTTTACCTCGACATGCTACTTATATAAATGCAAGTTTTTCTGGCATCCACAACTCTCCAACTGCGAATGCTTTCAATCAATATTCGTTAAATAATCTGCAACATATTTCTTGGCAATTACCATCAGGTGTAATTGCAGGTGACAGCATTAAGTTTTCGCTTGCATTTGATGTGATTGCTGATAGCTTACAATGCGGCATTGAGAATATCGAAGCATACACAGTGAGTGCTAAAAATCTGTTGTGCATTCAAAACAATCAAAGCTGCGGCATCAAGGTTAGAACAGGCGATACCATACTTCCTATATATGTGTATAAAGCAAGTTTGCAATTTACTGCATTGAATGCAGTTGCGTTCCCTTCTGGAAGTAACGCTGAGGCATTACAAGTAACCGGAAACCTGTACAACTTTGGAGAAAGCATTGTGCAGGGGAAAGGATTGGTGATAAAGTATTATCGCGATGCAGATGGCAACAATGTATTATCAGTGCCCGATATATTATTGCACACCGATACAATTTATGATGCAGTAACAACAGCTTCACAATATGACTTCGCCTCTGCATTTAATGTAAGTGCCGGCAATGGTTGCAATTTGATTGCTTCTATTCAAACAGCATTTAACCCATGTGTTTGCAGTGCCACAGAAATTTTCGTCAACAATATTCCATACATCAATGCGGGCAATGACAGCGCGTTTTGTTCGGGTGGAATTATTCCTATTGGTGTGGTTAATGTAAATGGCTATCTGTATTCATGGAATCCTTCAACGGGGGTAGGTAATGCTGCTAACGGCTTTACAACATACAGCGCAAATAATTTTATCGCAAGCACAGTACAACAAAACTTAGTGCTTACAACAAACAGAATCAATTGCACAACTAGCGATACATTGGTTGCTACTATTTATCCAAAAACTTACCTCACCATTGCTAATTTACAACCTGAATATTGCTTGAATAATGCCTCGCAAACACTTACCCTTTCGCCAAACGGAGGGACACTCTCTGGCAATGGTATAACAGGAAATAATTTCAATCCATCATTATCCGCTGCAGGAAATCATGTAATTGCATATCAATTTATAGATGGAAACAACTGTGTGTGGGATACTACAGAAAGCACCATTGTTCACGCTTTGCCACTTGTAAATTTCTCAGGATTAGCGCCTGCATATTGTGTGGATGCAAGCCCAGTAACCCTAACTGAAAATCCTGGAGGGGGAATATTTACTGGCAATGGAATTAATGGAAATACTTTCTCTCCAAATAGTGCAGGAGTAAGTACTCACAACATCATTTACACTTTTACCGATGCTAATAATTGTACCAATGCAGATACGCAAAGTGTTGTAGTAAATACTCTGCCTGTTGTTGCTATCATTGGCTTAAATGCCACTTACTGCAATTATGTAGGAAGTATCACGCTTCAAGGAAATCCTGCTAATGGCACGTTCTCTGGCGCAGGTATCAGTGGCAATGATTTTAATATGAATAATGCAGGTGTTGGCGTGCATCAAATTGTTTATGAATTTACTGATGCGCAAGGTTGTTATGCAAGTGACACACAACAGACTGAAATTTTTGCGCTGCCTCAGCCATTTGCAGGAAATGACACTGCCATTTGTTTGAATCAATCTGCTCAGTTAATTGCAGCAGGAGGCGGTAGTTATTTATGGAGTAATGGTAATGCAAACGCATCTCAAATTGTTACACCACTTGTATCAACCCAATTCAATGTTACAGTTACTGATGCAAATAATTGCAAAGCAGCAGATAGCATAATTGTAACAGTAAATTCAATGCCCATAATTGCATTATCTCCTACAAATGTTTCCTGCAATGGTTTTGCCAATGGAAGTATCACAGCTATTGTCAGCAGCGGAACACAGCCTTTTGTTTATTCATGGAGCAATAATGGAAATGGTTCATCTATTGGCAGTCTTACACCAAGTATTTATACACTTACTGTTACAGATGTAAATGGATGTGCTGATACAGCCGATGCCACAATTACAGAACCTGCATTACTTACAAGCAATGAAATACTGAATGATAGTGTAAGTTGTTTTGGCAGAAGCGATGGCAATTCAACGCTGCAAATAGCAGGCGGCACCACACCATACACCATTGTTTGGAATAGCAATCCACCGCAACAAACACCTGCTTTAACCAATGTTTTTGCTGGAACTTATATTGCCAATATTACAGATGCAAAAGGATGTTTACTTGCCGACACTGTTCTGATTGAAGAACCCTCTTTACTCACCGCCAGCACTCAAAATATTGTCAATATCCTTTGTTTTGAAAATCCGATTGGTAGTGCTGAAGTTGTGGCACAAGGCAGCATTCCGCCATATACTTATTCATGGAATAGTGTTCCACCACAGCAAACTGTTGTAGCAAGCAATCTGTTTGCTGGAAATTATACTGTAACGATTACAGACAATATTGGATGTACAACAACTGCCAACGCAGGCATCACTCAGCCCACAAAATTGCTATTTGCTTTAGTTGATTCTACACAACCAAGATGTTTTGGTGAAAGCAACGGAAATATTACTGTGAATACATCTGGCGCTATTATGCCTTACACCTACAATTGGAATCACAATGTGGTTTTAAACAACGCATCTGCACAAAATATTCCACGGGGTTTTTATTCAGTAACAGTAAGTGATGCCAATGGATGCAGAGATTCTATTGCATTGAATCTGCCTGAACCCACACTGTTAACTGTATCGCTTACATACACAGATTTAAGTTGCTTTCAATCAAATGATGGCACCATCAACACTAATATGAATGGTGGCAATGGAGGATATAATTTTTTATGGAATAGCAATAGTATTATTGGCAGTTCCGGCAGTGGTTTGATTGCAGGGAATTATGCTGTAACAGTCAGTGATATTCAAGGTTGCACCGCAACCGACAATACCCAGATTTTTCAGCCCGATGAAATCATTGTCACTATGCTCAAAGATACCACAGTGCGCATCGGTCATGCTGTGTTGATTCGTAATAATGTAACAGGTGGCGTTGGGGCTTTTACTTTCAATTGGCAACCTAAAAAGGATTTGAATTGCAGCGTTTGCGAATCGCCTATTTCGTCCACTATCGCAAGTGCCGAATATCAACTATTGGTTCAAGACGTTACAGGTTGTACTGCAACAGCAACAGTTAGTATTTTCGTAATTGTTGACAAGCAACTTTATATCCCAAACTTGTTTTCGCCAAACAATGACGGCATCAACGACCGCTTTGAAATTTTTACCGATGCAGTGAAAATATTCACCATAAAAATCTTTAACCGTTGGGGCGAAAAAGTATTTGAAACCAACGACTACAAACAAGGTTGGGACGGATACTTCAATGGTGAACTTGCACCCTCCGGCAATTACATTTACGAAACCTCCATCACTTTTGTGGATGGACAAACCGAAAAACGAAAGGGAAGTGTGATGTTGGTGAGGTAAAAAATTTTAACATCCTCATTTCTGTCTCCTAAAACTTTATGGGCTATACTACAATGCACATTCCTTGAAAAGTTTCCGCCTCTGCTCTTCGTAACCCAATCATATTTGCTGCCCAAATAATTCTTATGCAAATAATAGATGGCAAGCTCGTTGCCGATAAACTGAAACAGGAAATAGCAGCATCGGTAAAACAACTGACTGAGGCAGGCAAAAAACAACCGCATCTCGCAGCAATTCTTGTTGGAAATGATGGCGGCAGCTTAACCTATGTGGGGCATAAAGTAAAAGCCTGCGAGCAAGTAGGTTTTAAATCTACGTTGCTGCACTTTGATGAAACTATTACAGAAGCATTTCTATTGAATGAAGTTGAAAAACTCAACGCTGATAATGATGTAGATGGTTTTATTGTGCAATTACCCTTACCTAAACATATTGATGCAGATAAAATTTTATTAGCAATCAATCCCGACAAAGATGTGGATGGATTTCATCCTGTAAACGTTGGAAAACTAACGCTTGGTTTACCTACTTATGTCAGCGCAACACCACTTGGCATCACAAAACTTTTAGAACATTACAACATTGAAACTTCAGGCAAAGAAGTAGTAGTAATTGGCAGAAGCAATATTGTTGGCAGACCGGCAAGTATTCTACTTAGCAATCAATCAAAAACTGGTAATGCAACCGTAACAATTTGCCACAGCCGCACACACAATCTTAAAGAGAAAACATTGCGTGCTGACATTATCATTGCTGCATTAGGCAAGCCAGAATTTCTCACAGCAGACATGGTAAAAGAAGGCGCAGTGGTAATTGACGTGGGCACCACGCGCGTTCCAGATGCCGCAAAAAAATCTGGCTTTTCTTTAAAGGGTGATGTAAAGTTTGATGAAGTAGCACCAAAGTGCAGTGCAATAACACCTGTTCCCGGTGGCGTTGGACCCATGACTGTAGTTTCACTTCTACTCAATACACTCCAAGCAGCCAAAGCATAAATACAAATTCGTAATTCAAAAATTTCGCTTTGAGCTTTCTTAGAGATTTCCTTCAACGTTGCACCGAACTTGACCTTCAAACTTTGAAGAGTCTTGACCTTCGTGGCAATGAATATGATGTTTTACATTACACCATTAAGTCAAGGCGCGACAACAAAGTTGCTGACTATTCTATTCAGCAACACTTCGCATTTTCTAAAAGCTATTTCGATAAACTCAATTCTGTTTTACTTAAAAAAGTATTGAACGCACTAACGGATGGTACCGATGATAAAGTGCTCGGTTATCTGCTCGAAAAAGATTTAATCCATCTCTTTATTCACGAATTGAGAATCAGAGAACGAAGTATTGAAAAAGGCAACGATGAAGTTGCAAAGTCTCAATTCTATCGTCAAGTGTTTCACCACGTGCGCAGGTTTCCTGTTTCAGAATATGACGATGAACTTTCTAAGAAATACGCAAAAAAATATCTCAAATCACTATCCTCGTTTACCGAAGAAGACGAAGCAGAAATCTGGCTGATGTATGAGTTTAGTAGAGTTTTCATTTTTGCAGCATCCGGCAAAATGAAGGAACATGAAACAGCCTTTTTAGCCACCATGAAAAAGTGGTGGGGCAAAATTGGCGACAAACCATTTCCTCGCCCGCAATTCCATTATCACCTCGCTTTCGCTAGCTACTACGACTTTTACACAGGCGATTACAACGCACTAATAAAGTCGCTGCAAAACGCCAATGAGGCTTATGACAAGGCAGGGGGAGCACTAGCAGAAAACTATAAAGTATTTGTGATAACCAAGTTGGCAAAAGCACATTGCCAAGGCAGCAAATTTACTGAGGCATTAGCACTTTACCGCGATGCCTTTGAGCGCTATGAAATTCAACTTACGCGCAACCTTTTTCATCCACTAATGTTCGCCATCATTGCTATCATAAACGGTAAGTACACCGAAGCTCAAAAAATGATGGATTCGCATTTGAAACATCTTTTAAACTCTGATATTGACTCAACATTAGAATTTGATGTATTGCGCACCTACGCAGTGTTGCACATGAACAAAGGCGAGTTTAATAAAGCTTTTGAATACATCGAAAGAGCCTTACAATTCAAGCGAACAGACATGTCGCAGTTGGGTGATATATTATTGCGCATGGTACACAACGCCTACTTTGTAATGACGGGTGATTTAGCAACAGCAAAAGCAACATTGTTCCGCAATCAAAAATTCCTCAATACAAAGCAGAAAGATAAAATGACCGAGGAGTATGCAGGCTATTTCAATATGCTGCGTGACATTATAAAACATCGCGAAGGAAAAAAATTGCCTGACGATTTTGCGCAAAAAATGCAACCTTACCGCGAAGGAATTATGAAACTCTATGGCGATTTACTAGATAAAATGATTGACTAAAAATGGAGCGTAAAGAACAGCAATTAGGACGTAGGAATCAGCTTGCAAAAATTAGCTTGCAAAAATACATTGCGCTAATTTTCAAAAAAACTTTTATTGGTAGTTTCTCTCCTGTCTCATATCACATATCTCACGTCTCATTCTCCCTTCTTCTCTTCTCCCTCACCGCTTGTCAAAAAGAGCAAATCGAAATCCCCATTAATGAAGTTCAAACCACTACCAATTACACTTTAAACGATGTATTTTTTTTAGATGAAAATATAGGATATGCCTGTGGTGGAGACCGATATAATGTTGGTGTTTTTATGAAAACAAAAGACGGTGGCAAAACATGGAGCAGCGCAGATTCTATTATGCCCAAACAGTCTT
The DNA here is from genome assembly GCA_964552715.1 of uncultured Chitinophagaceae bacterium. Taxonomy (GTDB): domain Bacteria; phylum Bacteroidota; class Bacteroidia; order Chitinophagales; family LD1; genus UBA7692. The sequence continues at coordinate 11,058 of CAZKHZ010000046.1, forward strand.
ACGCCATTCATTTTTTCGATCAAAAAAGAGGATTCGTTACTGGATTCGATTCTTGGTTTTGCTCCACTGATGACAGTGCAAAAAACTTCGGCATTTACTATATGCCGGCTTACTTACCTACTTACGATTTAAAGTTTCAAAACAACACAAACGGAGTGATGGCGGGCGGTGCAGGCTTAAACAGCGGCACAATTTACAACACCAAAAACGGTGGTGGAAGCTGGAACGAACAACGCTTTGATTTTAATCTTCAGTGTGCTGCGTGGGTAAATGACATGCGCGTGATGGTTGCAGGATATGGTGTACTTTATGTTTCAAACGATGCAGGCGAAACATGGAGAGCGCATGATGATGTGAGAGGCGATTTCTTCAAAGACATTTGTTTTCCAACCGCTCAAACAGGCTTTCTTATAGGCTGGCAAGGCATGATTTTAAAAACTTCAAACGGAGGTGACACATGGCAAAAACTGCAAAGCGCAAATTCAGGTTTCAATAAAAGAATTCATCTTGAAGCTATTGACTTTTTTGATGAAAATACGGGTGTCATTGTGGGCGATGATGGCTTAATGTATATAACAGACAATGCTGGAAAAACATGGAAGCAAGCAAAGCAATTCACCAATTTGAATTTATATGATGTTCATTTGTTCAATGCAAAAAGCGGCATTGCTTGTGGCGAAGCCGGCAAGGTCTTTTTATTCAATTTTTAATTTACAATTCTCACAAACATCCATTCAAGTATAAATATGAGCGACCAACAAAAAACAACTCCCATCAACGAACTAGGTGAATTCGCTTTGATTGATAGAATCGCAAAATCATTTCCCATAAAAAACAACTCAACTGTAAAAGGTATAGGTGATGATGCCGCAGTGATTGATAATAGCGGAAAATTGACCGTAGTCAGCACCGACTTATTAGCCGAAGGTATCCACTTCGATTTAATGTACACACCATTAAAACACCTCGGCTACAAAAGTGTGGTTGTAAACCTTTCCGACATCTATGCCATGAACGCAACACCCAAACAAATTGTTGTTTCGCTTGCCCTGTCAAGCAGATTTACCGTGGAAGCCATAGATGAATTATACGTAGGAATTAAAGCCGCCTGCGATGAGTACAATGTAGATTTAGCAGGGGGCGACACCACCTCTTCACAAAGCGGATTGGTGATTTCAGTAACCGCAATTGGCGAAGCAACAGCAGATAAACTAGTGTATAGAAACGGTGCAAAACCTGGCGATTTAATTTGTGTATCTGGCAATCTCGGAGCCGCCTATCTTGGCTTGCAATTACTTGAAAGAGAAAAGCAAGTGTGGCTCGCAAACCCTGATGCCGAGCCCGAATTTGAAAGCGATTACCTTGTTGCACGACAGCTAAAACCCGAAGCGCGAAAAGACATCATTCAACGCTTAAATGAATTAATGATTCAGCCAACTGCCATGATAGATGTAAGCGATGGTTTGGCAAGCGATTTGCTACACATCTGCAAGCAAAGCAACAGCGGATGCTTGTTAGAAGAAGGCTATTTACCTATAGAAGAAGAAACCTACAACCTTGCAGTAAAACTCAATCTTGAACCAACTACCTGCGCGCTCAATGGAGGCGAAGATTACGAGTTGCTTTTTACAATTAATCCCGATGACGAAAGTAAAATGGAAGGTGAAGGCTCGTTTACAGTGATTGGAACTATTACTGAAATAGAACAGGGTTTTATGCTTAAAACTAAAGCAGGAAATATGTTTGCACTGAAAGCTCAAGGCTGGAAACACTTTTAAATCCATTTTAGTTTAGCGTTAGCTTAGTTATTGTTTATCCCCAATAAGGAAGTATTAAGTTCTCGCCTTGAAAATCCTTCCTTAGTTTCCACATAGAATGTCAGGACAGGCAGGATGACAACATCTAATTTTGTAATCATCTACATTATGCCCGAGTAAAAGACGAATATGGCGCGTAATATTTGCAAGCAAAACTGTTGCTGTGAAGTGTAACACCAAGACTTTTGCTAAAGAATAACTGGGTCAATAAAACATGGACTGCGCACAAATTCATCTTCGGTATCATCCATATAAAGCACTTTTACGTGCACCTTAGTTCCTTGCTCATAGCCCTTCATAATAATTGACTTTTTACCATCCGATATTTTGCCGTCAATGGGTGTGCAATCTTTTTCAAACAACAACTCCTTGATTTCTTTGGCGGGCTTGGGCAGATAGATTTGATAGTCGTATTTAAGTAAATCATTTTGCAGTTCTGTTTGTGCATTACACCAACCACTACCAAGCACATACATCAAAATGAAAAACAATAACCTAAGCATGAAATTGAAAATACAATAATTCTTTTGGAGCAGGTTGGTGTTTGTGAAAGTTTTTTGCGAAGAAACTTTTGGAAGGAGATGATGCATCAATGGAATAGCAATACTATTAAAAAGGGATACTATTTAGATCCAAACTTTATCCAGGATTCAATCTCAAATTTTCTATCATTTGTCAGTGAATCAAAAATGTCTTTACATGATGTAAAGTGCTCTGCCATATCCTTAATAAGAATGCAAACAAGCATTCTTGCCAAATGCAATGAATTAAACTTTGCAACTTTAATATTCTTATGATTCCCAACAAATTCTTTTAATTGAGAATTGCCAATCATTTCTGTATGAGCATATTTTGAGTATAAACTCCAAATATTTAAATTAAACTCATCTTTCAAACTCGACTTTTTTATCATTTCTGACCAGCTAGATAGTCGCGCTTTGGGGTACTTAATAATTTTATCCCTTTCTTTTTGAGTTAAAGCTTTGAATATTTTATTTTTCTCAAGATTCAAGATTATTTTATTTTTTATTTCCAACTCACTCTTTTGCTTTTGTTTAAAATCTGGTTCACTTACTATGTAATTTTGTCTCTCGTTTAATCCGCTAATTTGATACATAGAATATCTAAACTCTCCTTCATCATCATTAGAAAGGGATATATTGATGTAATGCAACATCAAGTAACACTCTATTTGTGCTCTGTATATGATATACAAAGAACTCATGTCAATAATCTTATTCAATCCTTCTATAATAATTAATAGGGGTTCTTTCAGCTAACAAAGAAATTGAAGAAGAGTGGAAGGTAAATTTCACTAATAATGCTTCTAAATCATTCTGCCAAACTTTTATCTCAGTTTTGGTTGTAGAAAGTGAATGAGTTTGCTCAGATAAAACTGAGACGAAATCCCTAAAACTTGAAAGCAAGGATGGGAAATTCTTTGATTCAAAATCCGATAACATCCGCTACAAAGTCAATTCATGCTGTTTCATAATTGTCTATACGCTTCAAAGAGTTTATTTCACCAACATCAAACTGCCTTGCTTACCCTTGCTCGCGTCCCGCGAGTGAGCTAAAATCATGCCTCCGGCATGTTTCAGTACTCAAGATGCGCAAAAATAGTTCACTCGCCAGAGGCGAGCTAAGGCAAAATCCATCTTAGTCTGACCAAGGTCAGACCGAGTTAGCGCACCAACATCAAACTTCCTTTATACTTATTATTACTAAAGCCATTTAGCCAGGTAACTTTTATGGAGTAAACATACATGCCATCGGGTGCGGGGCTGCCGTTGTAAAAGCCATCCCAAATGAAGTTTTTGTCTTCGCTCTCGTAAACCTTTTCGCCCCAGCGGTTAAAGATTTGCAACTCCATAAGTTTAATGCCGTTCTTGTTGCCATACCATGCAAAATAGTCGTTGGCACCATCATTGTTTGGCGAAAACATATTGGGTACAAACAGCGTGTAGTCGGGCTCCACAATCACCTGCACCTGCGTTTCGGCAGTGCACACATTGCCATTAATGGTGGCGTTGGCAGTGATGGTGTAGGTGATATCATTTAAGGAAGTTGCCAATGGAGCAGCGCAATCGTAGCAACTCAAACCTTGTTTTGGGCTCCAGTTATACTCTACATCGGGATCGTAGTTAGACGTAAGGCGAAGGCTATCTTTGCCGCCCAATTTCAACACCAAAGTTGCGGGCGTGATGGTAATTTCTACTGCATTGGGTTCTGTAACATTGAAAGCAAAAGTAGCGGTGCATTTGCTGGCATCGCTTATGGTGGCAGAGTAATTTGCGGCAGTTAATCCTGCAAACAAACCATTATTGTTGCTTGAATTATTAAGTGTGTATTGATACGGTGGTGTGCCGCCTGATGCGCTTAGTTGCACACTTCCATCGGCAAAACCAAAGCAGGTAACATTGCTTGTAATTCCTAAAAGTGCAAGTTGTGTTGGTTCGCTGACAACAGCCGTTGTGGTAGCCGTGCATCCCTTAGCATCTGTAATTTCAAACAAATAATTTCCTGCAACAAGATTGCTGAAAGTGCTTGTGTTGTTGCCACTTTGTGTGGTTGAAGTATTCATTATAAAGGTGTAAGGATTTACACCTCCTGTTGCATTAACGGTAACAGAACCATCGCTGCCGCCAAAGCATTTTACATTAATAAAATTGTTGCTTGCGGTTACATTCAGCACAGTCAAATTTACAGTAAACAAACTATCGCAACCATTGATAGTGTTGAGTGAAACATTGTAAGTGCTGCTTTGTGTTGCGGTGTTTCCATCGGGTAAAGTGTAGGTGCTGCCGCTGCAAATGGTATCGGTAATTGTCTGTGCATATATTGGGTTGAGTTGCAGATTGGTAGTGATGACACTATCGCAGAAATTGGCAGCAGTAAGTGTATCAGAATAAGTACCCGCGGCATTTACTACTATACCCGAAGGGCGCGTGAAATTTGTATTCGGACAAATAAATGTATCCACCGTTGTAAATGAATTGGGCAGCACATCTAGCAAGGTAGTGATGATGCTATCGCAGCCTTTTATAGTTTGCAAATTGGCAATGTAAACACCTGCGGTGGTGGCGGTGTTTCCATCGGGTAGGTTGTAGGTTTGTCCATTGCAGATGGTGGTGATAACAGTATCGCTAAACACAGGATTCAACAATAGATTAGTGATGATAATACTGTCGCAACCTTGCGTAGTGAGTAGAGTATCTACATAAGTTCCTGCTGCGTTCACACTGCTGCCATCGGGTAAAGTGTAGTTGTTGCCAAAACAAATTTCAGGATTTACTACAGTGGTATCGGGGCGATTGATAATGATGACAATCGTGTCGCTTGCTTCACACAATCTGCTAAAAGAAATATCATCTAAAGTAAAATCATTGCCACCCGCTCCAGTGTTTTGATTCACGATACAAATGTTGGCTGAAGTGTTGTTGCCTGCATTCCAGAGTTGATAGAATTCAGTCCATTGACAGTTTACAGCAGTTGCGGTAAAAGGCACGCCCAATAAATTACTATTGATAGAAAATTGCAGGATGGCAGGATTGCTTGCCTCCACCATTTGCACCCAAGTGCTGAACGCATAATCTGTGTTGGGTTGCACAGTTACGGTTTGGCACCACATTGTTTGGTTTAAAGTTGTGGCACCATTCACAATCATCATATTTCCAGTGCCCGAAGTGTGGTCACCACATGCTGCCATGCCACCATTCCAAGCCTGTGCATTTGGTCCTACAAAGTATTGCCCCTCGGTAGTGTTGGGCGGTGTTTTATATTGGTATGAAGAGGTAAAGCCAGTATTACCACTTACAAAATCTCCATTCACAATCAGGTTTTGCGAAGGCGCAAAGGCTTTAACGATATACTGCGTGCTCTGCGTTGGTGTTGCCACAGGATTGGCAATTGCGGTATCGCTCAAAGCAGTTGCCGGTCTCCATCTGTAATAGCTGCCGCCTGTTGCATTCAATTGCACAGGGTTGCCACGACAAATGGAAGTGTCATTATTGGTTTGCAATGGAATGGTAGTAACGGCAAGATTGGTAACAATTACACTATCGCAACCGAAGGCAGTTTGCAGGGTATCGTTGTAAGTTCCCGCAGCAGAAGTTGTTGCACCATTGGGGCGAGTATAAACATCACCACTGCAAATATTTGCGTTTACCGAAAAGGAATAAATAGGACGAACATTTACAGTAACAGTATCGCGTTCCATGCAGCCTAAAGCATCTTCTACAGCAACAATGTAATCTCCTGTATTGGCAGATGCTGCATTTAAAATAGTTGGATTTTGTAGCGCAGATGTATATCCGTTTGCACCCGTCCAACTATAAGTAACATTCGGCACATTGCTAGCATTCAGATTGATGGTTTTACCTTCGCAGACATTTGTTGGAGAGGAGGCAATAGGTTTAGTAAGTGGTGTGAAAGGTATTGTGCTTTGAGGTAAAACAACACCCGCAAGAATAATTCCTGGAGTGCCATTTGTGCCACCTCGTGGTGCGTTTATCAAGGCATCAATACCTGTGTTGCCACCATTTATATTAGCAGTTACATTACCTGGCAAAGCATTCTTGCTCCACACAATTCCTCCGCCTCCGCCTCCGCCCACACCATGTCCATTATTGTCGCCTCCACTGCCTCCATGAACATCCACGGTCAAATTGCCCGAAAAAGTATTTACATCCAACAACACCGTACCACCACCACCACCGCCTCCTGAACCATCGCCAGAGGTAACAGGCACATTTAGCGCAAATGATTTAATGCTACCTCCGTTGGCAGTGATGCCATTACTTTTTATTAAAATAATTCCTGCGCCATTAGAGCCTGCCGAAGCAGTAGCATTATTCTGATGCCCGCCACCAGCACCACCAGCCAGAAATATTTTGTTCTGTGCATTTGAATATTGTAAAGCTAAACCACCATCTCCACCAATTGGTAATGCTGGGCAACCTGTCCATTGGTCGCCACCGCGTCCGCCACCGCCTGCATTGGCACCGCCTGCCCCACCGCTATTGGTATTATTGCCACCTCCGCCACCATTTGCATTCTTGCCTCTACCATTTATAATTGTATTGGGCAATTCAAAAATACCTTCACCTTTTCTGCCACCATGCTCGGAAGTAATAGGGTAAAAATAACCCATTTGGTCGCACGTGTACGATTGATTGAGCGAAACAATACCTGCGCGAAAACCTCTATTGCTTGCATCAATGTCAGCATTTAAAGTGACGTTGCCTGCTGCCTCAAAAACTACAATACCACCTGTGATGCCATTCCACGGCTGGCAGGTAACAGGCGCATTTACAGCATGAACATTGCCTGTGTATTGCGGCACGCGAACAAGCTGCACCAAACCAGAAATAGTATAGGTGCGCTGAATGGTATTTACAAAAGTTATCTGATTACCGTTAATAGATTGAATGTTTCCAAACTCATAATTGCCTGCATTATCATAGCTATTAACATTACCAAATGCTGTAGTGTTTGAAGTATTGATTTGTACACCTTTCATTTGAATCAACAGCACTCTATCGCCCACAGCAAAACCATTTGCGCTACCAACTGCAATTGCATTTTTGCAAACATCTATTGCAGTAACTGGAGTGTAAATATTGATGATGCCTGAAATTGACTGACCACAATTAATAACTGCCACCGGCACGGTGTCGGGAGTGCTTGGACATCCACTAACCGTAGCTACAACTACGTAGTTTCCTGCATTGATGAGTTGCGCATTGGGTATCACAGGATTTTTTTGTACAGAAGAAAAAGCATTAGGACCCGACCATGCAAAAGTTGCAGAGGAGAACGGTGAGTTGGCATTGAGTTGAATGGGAAAACCTTCGCATACAGGAACAGAGAAACCATCGGCAGCAACTTCAATTCTGTTGAAGTTGGAGAAGTAACCAAAACGTGTTCCACCATTGCCTGTGCCATGTATAATTCCCAAATGAAAAAAGTTGGAAGTGTTGCTTACAATGGCTGCAGCACCCGCGGCTAACTGCCCTGTAGAAATAGTAACTTGCGCATATTGATACACCCCACCCGAACCCGGCACAGGTGCAAAAGATGCACCATTGATAATTCCTGTTGCGCCATTAAACAAGAAATTATTTTGACCACCTGTGCGAACAATCAGGTTAAGAAAAAGTGATTCGCTTGTTGAACGAGTGATGGCAACAGAAGTGGAACCTGTGCATTCAATTGGTGGCAAAATACTCATACCTAATTCGCAGCCGAAGCCTGAAAGTTGCAAGACAGATACTGGTGCTGATGTTTCTATAAATCTTGCAGCATTGGGCATATTAACCATATAAGTTTGCCCGGTATTAATAGTAGTTACCAAAGTTCCATCCACGCTAACTGTAGTTCCATTTTGAATTGCTAACACAAAAACTTTATCAAAAGGGGAATTCAAAAACCCCCTTACTACAGCATACTTAGTTCCAAAAAAGTCAACAGGCACTAATTGATCGCCACCCAAATCGGCACATCCACCAAATGGAGCGCCACTCATTAAATCATCTTTAATAGTAATGGCGATAGGCTTATCAGCAATAACCGTTGAACCCATTAAGTGCTGCGCAGCGGCTTGAGAGGCAGCCGTGGCAGAATAGGTTTGCCCGCGATTTAATGTGATGTTGTATGCAACGCCCGCTGCATGACCAACAATATTATTAGAGGGCGTGATGGTAACCGTGGTGTTGTTATCAGAAGCTACTATATCGAATGAAGAATAGGGAACTGGATTGTAACTACTATTATTATTCACAAAGTTCTGCGATGGGATAAAGAAATTTGTGCCAAGTCCGTTCTTCCCTTTCAGTGCAAAGATTTCAGGGTTACATAAACATTGTTGGCTAACTACTTCATAGTAGGCTGTTACGGGAGTTGTTGCAGTTATCAATAAGCCATAATTCAACACACTGTTGGGTGGTTTATTTTCTACTTGGTCAATCCAAGGAGTTAGGTCTGAAGTGCTGGTAGCATTGGCGGCAATATTTACAACAATTGGCGTGAAGCCTCCATTTGCAGGTTGTGAAATAGTAACCGTGCTTGCCTGACTATAGGCAGTGATGCGCAACACAATTGGTCGGTCAAAATTTGCATTATTGACAGAAACCTCAGGCGCAGCAAACCAAAACTCGGTATCTGTTTGTGCCGTGAGATGGAAAAAACAAAATGAAAAAAGTAAAAAGTAAAGTTGCTTCATGTTGGATTAAATGATAGATAGCCAAATACAATTTAGCGTTGTAAAGCTAATATTCAAAGGCAAAACTTTTGCATAAAAACTCAATTTGATATTAGCTTGATTTCAACAAAACTAGCGTTATGCTTTTATTGAAAGTAATTGTATAGACCATGCAAGCAAACCACCAATTGCAAAACCAATTGCACCACCTACTAATACATCAAAAGGATAATGAACACCAACATACACCTGCGCAAAAGCAATTGAAGACGCCCAAAAAAGAAGAGCCAAAGTCAAATACTTTTTTTTAAAAAAGAAGATGAAAAGAGCGGCTAAGCCAAAATGATTTGCTGCATGTGAACTCACAAAGCTGTAGCCTATTCCGCACTTAACTAACAGTCGAACTTGCATACGAATCATTGGTTCATTACATGGTCGAAGACGTTCAAAGAGCGGCTTAATGAATGAAGAAGAAATCTGGTCGGCTAATAGAACAGTAAGCGCAGCAGCACCAATCAGCCAAAAAGCTTTGTAAGAAAATTTGATAAAGATATAGACCGTTGCTGCCACATAAAAAGGAATCCACGTAAACTTATTGCGCAGCAAAGGGCACAAGTAATCAAAAACAACATTTGCCAATTGATGATTGACAAAGAAGAAAAGCTGCGTATCAAGTTCCTTAAAGTACGTTTCCATTGATTGAATAAACGAAAGTAAAATTTTGTAGGCATCTGTGATTATGGATTATATATTCAACCACAGCGTCCCTCGTCCTCCGTCCCTCGTCCTCCGTCCCTCGTCCTCCGTCCCTCGCCCTTGTCCCTCGTCCCTCGTCCCTCGTCCTCCGTCCCTGTTGTATTATTTATAGGATTGTATATTGCACAAAAATTACTTTCGTACATATCCAATGACCATCAGCGGTTTTACCATGGTTCGCAA
>CAZKHZ010000047.1:0-20959 GCA_964552715.1 uncultured Chitinophagaceae bacterium
CACAAGGTTCAACGGGCGCAACTGGTTTATTACCCAACGGAATAACTGGATCAACACCTTATTTTGATGGTACAAATTGGGTGGTGAACTCAACCAATATTTATAACAATGGCGGCAATGTAGGCATTGGCACAGCTTCTCCAGGAAACATAAAGTTGAAAATTGTAGGAGATGTTGAATCAAACAATATGATACGAGCAACAGGTTGGTTAGTAGGTTCGGGTACCGGGCAAGGTGCTGAAATTGGTGTAAGCAGTGGAATCTCCTATTTCTTCAGTTATAATAGAACCACCGCTGCATACGCGCCTACACGATTAGTCGGCTCAACAATTGATTTACGCCACAGCGATGCCAGTTCAGATTTGTTTGTTAGTACCGATGGCAATGTTGGTATTGGCACTGCTTCCCCAGGTTCATACAAGTTAAATGTTCAAGCCGGAAGTGTTACTTCAATTATTCAAAGCACATCTGATTCGCCTCTAGAAATAAGAGGAACAGATACCTGGAGTGGAATTCAATTCAGAGACGTATCTGGTGGTGACTTTCTATGGTATAATGGAGGAAATTCAACTTTTGCCCTTGGTGGTGGTGGTAGTAATGTAGCAGGGAAAAAACTACATATTGAAGGAGGCACTTCCATAGGATCTAACTACGATGCTACAGCTACCCCAACCAATGGGCTAGCTGTGGAAGGAACGGTAAGAATTCAAGGAGGCTCACCGGCAACTGGCAGAGTGCTTACCGCAACAGATGCCAACGGCAACGCCACTTGGCAATCAATTAATGGAAGTGAAAAAATAACAGGAAGTGTAACCGCTGGCAATTGGTATAGAATTGCTACAAATGCTGGAGACAGAGCTAATGCCGAATTTACACTACGGGATTATATTAGTGGGGGTGGGCATTCAACACTCACTTTTAGAGTGGGAACTTCTTATAATGAAGCTGGTGGACTAAGTTTTACTTTGCTCAATCACTCAAAATATGGAGATGTAACTTTCAAAAAAGTTAGGGTATTGCAAGCTTCTACTTATGATCCTCAATATTTAGAGGTATTGGTTGATAGAGCCGGCACAGTTGATTTTTCAATGGTTGACAATCAACAAATAAATGGTTGGGTTTCAGCAGCTTGGACTACAGGTTCCATTCCGGGTGGATATACTGCAAGAGAATATGAAACAGATAATATTTTTACCATTGGAAATTCTGATGATGTTTTAACTGTTACAAGAGGAGGAAATGTGGGAATTGGCATAACAGCCCCGCAAGCAAAATTGCATGTTTATGGACCTGCCGGCAACTCGCCATTGGCAGTTCAAACTCCTGATGGTATTATTGCAATTGGCGCACAAAACACAAGTTATGCCCACTTTTATACCGATAGACCAAGATATTATTTTGATAAAAGGTTAATTCTAGGTGAAAACATTATAAGCAGTTACAACGGAGATTTAAGTCTTCAAACTTCTGAAACAACAAGAATTTCAGTTTCTAACAGCACAGGTAATGTTGGTATTGGAGTAGGTCCACCTGCTGTAGCAAAATTAGAAGTTGCAGGGCAATTAAAAATTAACGGAGGTGCACCTGCTGCGGGTAAGTTTTTAATGTCTGATGCCAACGGACTTGGCACGTGGGAATACGCCTCAAACCCATGGGAAAGTATGGGCAGTAACATAAGGCAAACGTGTAACAGCGGAAATGCCGATTTGAATTATGAATGGGGAGTTACCTACAACAATGTAGGAAGTATTATTAGAGTTACCTGCAATCGTTGGAATGTTGGCTTTAGGGTTTGCTCTTATCCACCATACCCTACTGGTGATACCGAGCCTTTTACATGGGGTGGTGTTTGTTGGATTTGGGACACCAATTCCGCCTGGGACAATAGCTGTTCTATAGCCTATCATAGTTATTATTATCAAGATACTTATGGCAAGAACTTTATGGGAACTGGGAATGGTTGCGATGCAATGCCCACTGTTTACAGAAGAAAACTTTAAAACTATTCCAACATGAAAGAGATGTATAAAACACTCGTAGTGATTGGTAACAAGCTACGCAAGTTTTTTCTATTACAATTAAATGTAAGCAGCATGGTAAAATTTCCAGTAATTGCTTTGGTACTTTTTATGTTGTTTTCGGTTAATGTATTTGCCAGCACAGAAACTAAGTCAGCAAATCATTCAGTAACTTTTGAGCGCAATATTGCAGAACCTTACTTTGAAGGCACAAATTATAAAAGCCCCTGGGAATATATGGGCACCGATGTGAACCAAATTTGCTCAGCAATTTTACCATATTATGAATGGGGTGTGCGCTATAACAATGATGGTCCAATTTTACGTGTAACCTGCAATAGTTGGAACAGCGGCTATAGAGTTTGTACCTATCCCGAGTATCCTACAACCGATGCAGAACCCTTTACGTGGGGCGGTGCTTGTTGGATTTGGGGAACAGTTTCCACTTTAGATGACAACTGCAATTCAGGCTATCATTGCTATTTTACACAAGATGCCAACGGCAGGCTAAATATGGCTGCCGGCAACGGCTGTGGTTCATTACCAGGTGTTTATAGGCGAATGTTTTAGCTGTAACTTATAAAACCTTGGGCTACTTATTGCTCTATAACCTTACATGATTAGAATAGTTTCATTTGCCTTATTGGTATTATGCGTAATTGCACAACAAGCACATGCAATCACAATAAAAGGTCAAATTATTGCCGAAGATGGAACTATCCCTTCCAAAGTCTTTATCAGCAGCTTTTTAAATCAGGCAGTTTCAGACACTATTGATGTAAATATTTATGGTGGATTTACTTACGAATTGAAGGAGCGAAATCCGGCATTGTTTCAGCTAAAAACCTTCAGAAGCGGCTTCACATTTTTTGCCACAGCAAATAATCAAGAAGTAAGAGTTTTTCTAACGGTAAAAGCGGGGGAGTTAATTGCTGGAAATGTAGAAGACTATAAAGAAAATGAAGCCTATAACGCGCTCACAAAAATGCTTCAAACATTTGATGTGGCAATTGAACAAGCCATTGAGAATAAAGAACCAGACAGTATTTTCAAGTTTATTCTACGCGATTTTAATAATGAATTGAGAGGCTTTAATATCTTCTATAAAGGGACTTTTGCAGGCGATACGTTAGTTCAATATAGATTTTTTGACTGGGAAGAAATGGTTCAAAAAAATCAATACTCCTCCCTTTTTATTACTAGCATTTTTAAACAAGTTAACTTTAAAGATGATCTACTGCGTGCCACACCAATTTTTAGCAATACCATTGACTTTTTTGTTACTGCACTTAGCGATTATTTAGAGGCTGAGGAAAAAGAAAAGCAAATTTTGCTGTTAATGAAACAAGCGAGCGTATCGAATGAAAATTACAAGTTTATTGCTGAAAAAGTTTATTCGCTAGCACTTACAAAAGGAAAAGAAGAGGTGGCAAAGGCTTTCGTCAAATGGATTAATTCAAATGCTGACTCAAACCTAATTCCGGTACTTTTTACAAAAGTAAAAAGACTATCGGCATCTATGCCAGGCGAGCAGTTTATTGATGTTCCCTCAATTGATAAATACACAACAAAATCACTACCCGAAATAGTTGCCTCTAATAAATTTACCTTGTTAGTATTTTGGGAAAGCACTTGCTCGCATTGCAGAAACACATTGCCCATTGTAAAGAAAATTTACGAAGCCTTTCATGCTAAAGGTTTAGAAGTGGTTGCTATTTCAATGGATGCTGATGTATTGGAATGGCAAACCCATCTTTCAACTCTACAAACGACTTGGATAAACACTCGTATTGAAGAAAAGAATCCGGCTATAAATCAATATTACATATCTCAAATGCCTACTTTGATTTTGATCAATAAAGATGGTGTAATTGAAAAGCGATTGACGAAAGTTGAACAAATAGGCAATTACTTAGATGAAAAATTGAAGTAGTCGTATATAAACGATTACGGAGGATTCTTTGCCAATATCCTCTCTAAGATATTAATTAAGATTCAATTGTAATTCCATCAAAATTTGGGTAACAACAATCAATATTATGTTCTATAAACATAACTCTTTCTACTCAAACCCAAACTCGGTGCAAATAACACCCGCTTTAAAGCTTTGTATCAAATCACCATTGGTGGCATGGCGATACACTGTGGAAGCTTGCACATAATCGTGTGCATCGGCTATGTAAACATCGGCATTGTTGGGGTCAATGTTCATGGTATAAATATTCTTTCCATTGCCGGCAATCAATACGCTTGCTGCCAAGGCAATTGAACTAACAGGCATTTGAAACACATCACCATCGCGCCACAAAAGGCGATTATTTTTCGCATCCAAACGCAGCAAACCTGGCTTCTTTCCCGCAACAAATTCAAGTGTTGAAATAGCCTTCGTATCAGTATTTATTTTTACAAGACTTGCATTCGTTGCAAGTAAATTATCGGCACTGCACAACACAAACACGGTATTATCTTTCAGCACCATACTATTTGGCTCGCTGGGCAGGGTGATGGTGTTAACCACTTGCTTTGTTGTGGTGTTTATAACCAAAACGTTAGCCACATAAGTATCGTTTAATCTAGTTCGTTGGGCAATATAAAGCTCGTTGCCTTTGGCAACTATCTGCTCTGTCCATCCAGCAGTGGCAATGGTGTCCACTAGGGTTTTGGTGAGCGGATTAATGAGCCAGATTTTCTTTGCATACAACTCGGTTACATACGCCAAATCATCCTTCACGAAATGCAGGTAGCGCGGTGAGCTTTGTGGTATGTTGATGACCCCTTCTTCTTTAAAAGTAGTTTTGTTCAGCACTACAATTTTGCCTGAATTATTTACAACTACGTAAACTGAACTTCCTTTTAAGGTTATGCTTTGCGCTACATCACCCAAGGTCTTTCCGTTGGCGGTGGCATAAACGTCATTAAATACTTTTTGAGAATCTGGTTGATATACGTCAACAGAGGCATTGCCAAAGTTGAATAAGCCCTCGTTTACTATCCAAACCTTTTGCGTTTTTGCATCGGGTAATTGTTTGTTTTTGGCAGGCTCCTTTTCGCATGATTGTAGGAAAAAGACGAGAGACAAAATACAAGAGATAGGAGACAAAATAAGACGACCAAATACCAAAGACGAAAGTCTAAAGATAAATGTCAAGGATGTCATGTTCAGCATTGGTAGTTTGGAATTGGTGAAAATGGTTTTTAATAACCCTTTAGATATTAGCTGTCTCATGTCATTTATCTCGTATCTCATGTGTCTTTAATTCAAATTAAATAAAACAGTCCCTTCAAAATTTCTGCCGGGCATGGCGCGTTGCGCCACATCTTGAAAGCGGGTGTTATTGATATTGTTTACTCTGAATGCCAGTTTTATGGAAGAAGCTTTAATGGAGAATTCTTTGCTAATTTCTATATCCAACAAGTAGTAAACAGGCAAATAATCTTGATTGTCGGTGCTTACAAAACGAATGCCTGTGTAGCGAAACACAGGAGAAAGCAAAAATCTTTTGTAGCCAATATTCAACCCTGCCGAAAGGCGATTGCGCGGCACATAAATCAATTGCTTGCCAATAGCTTCATCCTGATTATTGACACCAGATGTTTGTGTGGAAATAGTGTAGGCATAACTAAGATTGTTTCGCAAAGTGAACCCAGGCAACACATTATCGGGCAGGGCAAATCCTGCATTGATTTCAGCACCACGCGCAAAAACAGCTTTCAGATTCTGCGGTGTCCATCTGCCATTTGCATCGGGTGTCCATTGAATTTGCTGTTGCACAAAAGTATAGTAATTGCTTAACGTAAGGCTGAACCAATTATCCATGCGATAACTGATACTCAACTCTGTGTTCCAACTGTCTTCAGGTTTCAGGTTTGTATTGCCGCTTCCCTTCCAATACAAATCGTTCATGGTAGGGAAGCGAAAACTTCGTTTTCCGGTTAACTCCACAGCAAAATGGTGCTTTGCAAACCACTTGCCATAGCCCACAGAAAGGTAGGGCATAAAGGGTGAAAAGCTTGTATTCATAATTTCCTGCCGTGCGCCCAATTGCAGCAAAACACCCTGTTTGAAATAATATGCAGCCTTGAGCGATAAGCCCACAAGCCCACGCTGATGAATAGTTTCGTAGCCTGGTGAAATTGCTTTTTCATAATCACCCGACACGTTTCCCTCTATTGTAAAGCCTTTGACCTTGTATTTAAGGTTTAAAATATTTCGTAAAGCATGAGTAAGACTTTCATCATCCATCAGCAATTGAGGATTGATGTATCGCAACTTTTCATGGAGATAAGCAGTAGTGAATTTAATGGAGAAGTTCCTCTTCTGCCAACTCCATTGCAACATTGTTCTGATAGCTTGGTCGTGCTGGTTTGCAGCACTCGACTGCTGATGCAAAGTTGCAGGAACATCGCGCTGGGCTTTATTCCACCAAATATAAGCTGCAATATTATGGTTCTTCTTTAATCTAAAATGCAGCTCTTGAAAAACACCAAACTGCAATACATTTGCATTTGTTTGTTTTTGTTGCTTCCCGTCTTTTTCAATTAGAAAGTTATTGCTCGATTTCAACAAAGCAACTTTGGTGGCACCACTAATTTTACCGTTGCTGTATTGCACGTTCATATTGGTTTCAAACAAACCAAAACTGCCACCGCGAATGGCTCCAACAAAATGAATACCAGAATCAAGCGCTTCATTATTAAAGCTCAAATTGCAACCGATGGCACTGTTTAATTGGTTGTATTGCAGCGACACTGCATTATGAAAACCAATACTAAGCAAAGCCAAATCGCTTTGCCCGAGCATGGGTGAATTGATGCGAATGCCATTCCACGTTACCTCTGTTTGTGCAGCAGTAGTGCCACGAACAGCAATAGATGTCAATTGCCCGTTGCCGTAATTCTTGAGGTAAATAGAGGAAACATCATTTAGTAAATTGGTAACTCTTCTTCCAGTAAAATCATTGAGGTTGGAGAACTCCTGCTTGTTGATTTTTCGATTGGTAGGCTTGTCGGTAATGATTACTTCTTTTAGAGAAATAGTATCGCTTAGAACGCTTTTGTTGTTTTCGGCAAAACAAAACTGTGCCGCTACAAGCAGCAAAACTACTTGTAAACGGAACAGTTTATTAAGCCGAATAGATTTCACTATTCTACAATCACTTTTGCAGTGCCAATGCCTTGTGCATTGCGAATACTAAGTAGGTAAGTTCCGCTGCTGAAACCTGATGTGGAAACAGTAAAAGCATTTACACCGGATATTTTTTCGCTGTAAATCACTCTGCCGCTCAAATCAGCTAACTCCACATTGGTATTTTCATTCCCATCCATCAAAATATTGATGGCATTACCGCTTGAAATAGGATTGGGATATGCTTTTATTTTTATAGCATCTAATGAACTAATAGCCGAAACCCCATCGTTGGTAGTAAAGTTATCTAAGGCAAAAAAGCTTGGTGTGTTCATGCCAAAGATTGGGTCATTGTCGGAAGAAGTGAGCCTAAACACAAGGCTATCTACATCACCAATACTTTGCAAATTTACCCAAGCCCATGTATCCAAAATGTAGTCCTGATTGTTATCGCTAAATCGAAAATCAGCGAGGTAAAAATTAACTGAATCAGCCTTAGCAGTCCCATTATTAAACCCTTTAATGGTTAGTAAAAAATAGTCAGGGTCATTACCTAAAGAACCACCAAATTTTTTGGCAAACTGGTCGCCACTTTTCATGCTAAGGTATGCGTAAGTTGAGTTGGTTACATAGAAACCTTTCACTGACTTGCCCGCAGCATTGCCAGTAAGCTTCACTCCTGCCCCACCCTTGCCTATGGCGTAATTTGCACTGCTAAAGCCACTGCCTGTGCTTGCACTAAAAATGTTTATAAAACCTGGAGTTGTTTTGTCTGTTTTTGAGGAAGGCGCAAAACCTTTGCCCCAATAGCCACCAAAAGAAGTATCCCAAACACTAGAAAATTGCGCGTTGCCATTATCGAAATAACCATTGGTGAATGCCTTTGGCGAGATAAAGGAATCGGTAGGTACTGAAAGTGTTTCAAAAGTGGAAATTGTTTGTGCATTGATAGCAAAAGCCAACATTGTGGCTGCACAGATTGCGTAGATTTTTTTCATTTTTTAAAAAAATTTGAAGGTGAAAAAATACCTTCAGGCTGAACCAAGTAGAAAAACCAAAATGCTCCGGACACAAACTGATTTAACGCCTCGCTTTTCTTCCCGAAAGCTCGAATGTTTGTTTGCTACGGCAGGTCTTCTGGCTCACCAATTCAGATTCTCCTTCCCATTCCGTTTTCCGGAACAGTGGATTGAAGCGAATCTTGCCCGTAATAATTTACTACAGACTTGGCTTACAGCAGCGGGAACTGCTCACGATTTACACGTGATTCCCTTTTAATTCCATTAGGAAGAAAATCATCTTCCGTTTGAAAACCATTGCGGGTGCAAATGAATGGAAAAAAATTTGGGAACAAGAAAAAATAATTTTTCCTGTGTGGAATATTGTGGAAAAGGAAGGCAATAAAATAGCGTTTTAAACGTACTCAATTTTAAACTCTAACTGAGCGAACTTACGCACCATTTCGCTTACACCACAATACTTTTCCTGAGATAGATGGACTACTTTTTCCATCTTGTCTTTGTCGGTTTCATTTTCTAAATGTATAAAGTAAACCAACGCAACTTTGTGATAGAATTTTGGATGTTCCTCCGTAAGCTCTCCATCAACCTTTACAACAAAATTGCTGAAAGGAATTTTCATTTTATTTAAGAGAGAAACAATATCCATAGCCGTGCATCCTGCTAATGCAGAAAGTATCAATGCTTTTGGACGCATTCCTGCGCCTTCGCCTCCACCTTCAACAGCAGCGTCTAATTTAATAGTGTGGTCGTTTTGAAGGACTTCAAAACTCATTTTGCCCGTGTGTGTAACTACTGTATTTTGTATTTCGCCCATAATAATTTTTAGTTTTTAAATTCCATTTAAAATAGTACGCTCCACCAAATTTGAGCCAAATGAGTATGGAATAAATGCAATAGAATCCATTGCCTTTGTAATAATAAGATTTGCTTTTTTACCTATAGCAATACTGCCCAATTCTTTTTCGACCAGCATGGAGTAAGCACCATTTATAGTTGCCGCTGCAATAGTTTCGCTAGGCAACATTTTCATTTGAATACAAGCTAATGACAATACAAAAGGCATGTTACCGCTTGGGGAAGAACCAGGGTTAAAATCCGTAGCCAAGGCAACAGGCAAATCAGCATCAATCATTTTGCGAGCTGGTGCGTAAGGCAATTTTAAAAAGAAAGCTGTGGAAGGCAGCAGCACAGGAATGGTTTTGCTTTGATGCAATAACTGAATGTGATTATCTGTAGTGTGTTCTAGATGATCAACAGAGCGCGCATTGAATTCAACACCTTTCTCTATGCCTCCTGTTTCGCCCAATTCATTTGCATGAAGCTTGGGAACTAATCCATACTTTACTCCTGCTTCCAGAATGCGTGCGGTTTCATCGGGCGAGAAAAATCCTGCATCGCAGAATACATCAATAAAGTCGGCAAGTCCTTCGGCTGCAATTACAGGTAACATCTCATCAATCAACATTTTAATGTAGCCTTCGTGATTGTTTCGAAATTCAGCAGGAAAAGTATGTGCACCAAGAAAAGTAGATTTGATAGTTAATGGAGATTGCGATTTCAATTGCCGGATAACACGCAACATTTTTAATTCTCCTTCCACCGTCAAACCATAACCACTTTTTATTTCAACGGCTCCTGTACCTGTCTTTTTAATCTCATCCAATCGGGCAAGTGCAGATTCAAGGAGTTCACCTTCGCTTGCAGAATTGAGCCGCTTAGCAGAGTTTAAAATACCGCCTCCACGTTTTGCAATTTCTTCATAACTCAAGCCATTTATCTTGTCAACAAACTCAGCTTCGCGACTTCCGGCATACACCAAATGTGTATGTGAATCGCACCAGGCAGGCAATACAAACTTGCCTGTGGCATCAATGATTTCATCTGCATTTTCAGGAGCATCGGCATTGCTCCCAAACGACTGAATAATGCCATTCTTCATCAACACAAAAGCATTAGTGATACCATGAGATTGCTGCATCTCTTTTCCCCGAAGCATTGAAGTTTCGGAAGGCAAAACCATTTCGAGCGAACGAATATTTCTGATTAAAATTGATGACATTCTTTAATTGTTATTATTCAATCTGTTATTGCAAAGTAAATATCACCCTAAGTATTTGCCTTCTATGGGCATCCTTCTGCCAATGCCAAAAGATTTTGGTGAAATGCGCAGCACAGGTGGAGCTTGAAAACGTTTCCATTCATTCATATTTATCAAACGCAATACTCGCTTTACTAATGCTTCATCAAAGCCTTCATTTATTATTTCGTCAATACCTTTATGCTGTTCGATGTAGGCATTTAAAATTTTATCCAACACATCATATTCTGGCAATGAATCACTATCTTTTTGATTTGGGCGAAGCTCTGCGGATGGCGGTTTTGTGATTATGTTTTGGGGAATCACTTCACCGTTTCTATTGATGTAATTGGCAATCTGATAAACCTGCGTTTTATAAACATCTCCCAACACACTAATGCCACCACACATATCTCCGTACAAAGTTCCATAGCCAACAGCAGCTTCGCTTTTGTTGGTTGTGTTTAAAAGTATATAACCAAACTTATTACAGAATGCCATCAATATCACAGCACGAGAACGCGATTGAATATTTTCCTCCGCAACATTAAAAGGCAAATCTTTAAAGTAGGGTTTCATGGTTGCTTCAAAAGCATTATAAGCGTTTTCTATTGGAACAATTTCATGGGTAGAATTGAGGTTTTTAACCAATGCCAAAGAGTCGTCAATGGAATGTTGAGAAGAGAACTCAGAAGGCAGCAAAACACTCATTACATTTTCTTTACCTAAAGCCTCCACAGCCAGACATAAAACCACAGCCGAATCAATGCCACCGCTTAGACCAAGAATGGCTTTTTTGAAACCGAGCTTTGAAAAGTAATCGCGGATGCCTAATACAAGTGCATCGTGCATGAGGGGAACGAGAGACGAGGGACGAAGGACGAGGGACGAAGAACTAGGCTCCTCACCTATTTCTATTACCTCTATCTTTTCCTCAAAAAATGGTAGCTGACAAATAACTTCTCCAGCTTCGTTCATCACCATACTTCCACCATCAAAAATCAATTCGGTTTGCGCACCTACTTGATTTACATACACTAAAGGGATTTTATAGCGTGCAACATTTGCCTGCAATACTTTTAATCGCTGTTCTTGCTGAATATAAGAGAAAGGAGAAGCCGATAAATTGACAATTAGTTCTGGTTGAAACTTCATCAATTCATCCATCGGGCAAAGCGTGTAGAGTGGGTTTTCGTTGCTTACATTCCAAATATCTTCGCAAATAGTTATGGCAATTTTTTTGCCATTAAACTCAAGAATTTCAAACACATTATTGGGCTCAAAGTATCTGTATTCATCAAAAACATCGTAGTTAGGTAGCAGTGTTTTATGAAACACCTTTTGAACCTTGCCATGCTGCAACAACAATGCTGCATTAAATAAATCTTTGCCTTCAACTACCGGATTGCGAACTGGCGCACCAATTAACACTGCAACACTACCTGTTGCAGCAGCTATCGTATTTACTGCTTTTTCACACTGCTCAATAAAGTGAGGATAGTTTAAAAAATCGCGAGCAGGATAACCGCACACACACAGCTCACTGAATACAACAAGAGCGGCATTAGCAGCTTCTGCATCCTTTATGGCTTGAATGATTTTTGAAGTGTTGGCTTCAAAATTTCCAACATGATAATTTAATTGTGCTAAAGCTATTTGCATTATGTTGTTTCAATAACGAGGGATAAAGATATTTTCGCCACCAAAAATCATAGGAATTGAAAAACATTTCCCTTTACATTTTAGTGTCCGCAGGTTTTTTGCTGCTTCTTTCTGATTGCAAGTGTAATAAATCGCGCAAACAGATTGATGTTTCTAACATTGATGTTACAGTTAATGTTCAACGTTTCGACCGTGATTTTTTTAGTATTACTAATGAAAACTACGATTCAAAAGTAGCAGAACTAAAAAATGTATATGGTGATTTCTATTCTTTTTATGTGAATGATTTGATGGCTGGTTTCAAAAATACACAAGTGCAAAGTGCAACAGAAAAAGAAGCTATAATTAACTTTCTAAGCGATTCATCTATTATCGGGCTGCATGATTCAGTTCAAAAAGCATATCCAGACTTAAGCAACATTGAAAACGATTTACAAGATGCACTTAAACACATAAAATTTTACTTTCCTGAATTGCCACAACCTCAAGTAATTGCTATGATTTCTGAGTTCAGTTATGGAGCAATAACCTATGACACTGCAACACTTGCAATCAGTTTAGATATGTTTCTGACAGAAAAATATCCAGTATATAACTACTTGGAAATACCCAAATACATTCAACGGAAGTTGGCTAGAAGTTACATTATTCCCAACTCGGTAGATGTATTGTATAATTTATATTTTGGGGAAGATGTATATGAACCCGGAACACCGCTATTGGAAGCAATGGTTGATAAAGGAAAGAAGTTGTATTTTAAGGAAATGATGTTGCCAGAAATGCCCGACAGCATGTTAATGGGTTATACATCAGAACAAATTCGTTGGTGTAAATTAAGTGAGTATGCCATTTGGCAATACATGAATGAGAAGGATTTAATTTTCACTCAAAGTTTTATGGAACACAAAAGATATTTGACTGATGGACCGACAACATCTGGAATGCCGGCTGAAAGTCCGGGCAATTTAGGAAGTTGGATTGGATGGCAGATGGTGCGGAAATTTATGAAAGATGCAGACGGGCAAATTTCATTAAAAGATCTGCTAACGAAATATGATAACAAAACAATCGCTGCAAAAGCTAACTATCGTCCCAAAAAATAAATAAGTCAAGCATGGAAATTTCAAACTCGGGTGAAAAGTGGAATAGCAAGTTTTTTAGAATCATAAACTCTGCAATGTGTTTTGGCATTGCATATATAATTCTAACAATAGGAGATTTTGCATCAAAAGCTTTGATGGCTAAGATGTATTCGATAAAAGGAACGATTTACTTTTATGGCGTTCACTATAATTCGGAACCTAAAGAATGGTATCAGAAAAATTCCGTTGTTATACATTCTTCAGGACTTGTTTTTATCTTTTTAGTATCAGTTATAAGCTGGGTTGCATACAAAAAAACAGATCGTTTTGATACGCCAATGCGGTTAATTTTTCTATGGACTTATGTAATTGGCATTTGCATAATTTGTTCGCAATTTATGACTGCGGCACTTGGGGCAAGCGACTATGACTCTCCATTTGCAATTGACTTTGCGTTTGCAATTGCTTGGCTGTATATTAAACCTGCAATAGCATTTATGCTTGCCGCAGTGATGCTAATCGTGATGGCTGCATCAACTTTTTTTATGATTACACCATTTTTAAAACTCGCATTTTCTTACAGAAAAGTTTACAAACTAAAGGCACGCAGAAAGTTCTTTTTTGAAGTGGCAATGATTCCTTCTTTAATTGGAGTATTGTTTTTAACAACACTTATCTTTCCTGAAAAATATATTTTCACACTCTTTGTACAGGTTGTTTATATACTTGTTGCAATGATTATTTGTTGGTACATGTTGTTTTATATTGATATAGATTATGATGCAGTATCCAGGCACAAGAGCCTAGAAAAGATAAATTTCTTTCTAATTACAACATTCATATTAGCTACAGTTTTGTCACAAACAACACTTTTAAAAGGCATAAAATTTTAATGAGCATATTTTCCCATTTGTTTTCAGCATATAAATCAAATAAAAAAGCAGCAGAGTTTGTGCTCAAAATAGCTGCAGTTTATATTGGGTGGAAATTATTTTCTCATTTCTTTTTTAATGCTCCAGTTTTTGTAAACTTCAAAAATCAACTTGGAGAGGCAACTGCATTCGTTGCATACTTAATGCTAAAACCCTTTTTTTTACAAGATGTTATGATGTATCCGAGAACTATTATGTTGGCAGGAGCAAGAGGTATTTATGTTGCTGACCTTTGTTTGGCAATC
This sequence comes from uncultured Chitinophagaceae bacterium, assembly GCA_964552715.1. Lineage (GTDB taxonomy): Bacteria > Bacteroidota > Bacteroidia > Chitinophagales > LD1 > UBA7692. Next base: position 14,164 of record CAZKHZ010000047.1, read on the forward strand.
CCTTCAATGGTAATTTTTACTGCATTTATCACCATCTATTCCGGCAAAGCAATTCATAAACTTTGGTTCATTCCAGCAGGTCTTTTGGGAATATTTTTAATCAATTCTTTGCGTATTGCCTCGTTAGCATACATCCAGCGTTACAGCACAGTAGAAGTATTTAATTTTACACACAATTATGCTTATGTGGTGTTGGTGTATAGTTTTATTTTTTTGATGATAAAACTGTGGATGGATAAGTTTGATGAAGCCCCAAATCAGGAGAAACACCTTTTATAATCGCTTATACTAAAACGAATAACCTCCAAAGCTTCATCCTTATCATAAGTATCTGTTATCTCGACTTTTTTCTGAAAGCCAGGCATATCCTTGTAAGTTAAAAAGTAGTGTTTCATTCTATCAATTACGGCTGCATTTGCATCCGATAGATTTTTCCATAAACCGTAAAGCGGATCATCTTTCATAACTGCAATAATTTTATCATCTGCTTCATTGTGGTCAATCATCCTGAAACCACCAATTGGAACTGCCTGCACAAGAATGTTACTATGCGGAATGGTAACAGATGTTAGCACGCAAATATCCAAGGGGTCGCCATCGCCTTTCATGTTTTCGCGCTTTGTTTGTTGCATGCAAAACTTTGCAATTTCATCATCACAATAAGTTCTGGGAACAAAACCATACAAGGCAGGAAAAATATTAGAGAATTGCTGCGGGCGATCAACCTTTAATAATCCGCTGGCTTTATCCACTTCATACTTTACAGTATCGCTTGGCACAATTTCAATAAAGGCAGTTACTATGTTTGGTGCATCATCACCTATTTCAACGCCATGCCAAGGATGCAATACAAAAGAATTTTTCATTTTATGATAAGTTGAACAATAACAAATAAACCTAAAAAACTGAATTCGCAAATAACTTAAAGGTCATAGAGCAGAACTAAACTAAAAACAGCGTCTTGATAATCATATCCACACCCTTTAGATAATTTTTTGGAAAGCAATCGCAAGCATTCATAACTTCGCAATGCGATATGAGCGATTCCATTAAGCACGAGTGCGGCATTGCACTCATCCGATTATTAAAGCCATTAGAATATTACGTTGAAAAGTATCGTACCATAGCGTATGGGCTGAACAAGCTTTACCTGCTGATGGAAAAGCAACACAATCGCGGGCAAGATGGCGCGGGCATTGGAGTTATAAAACTCGACCCTCCACCCGGCATTCAGTTTTTCAACCGTTATCGCTCTACAAAAAATCAACCTATTGCCGATATTTTCAATCATGTTTCCGCCTCTTTTCCAAAGGATAGAAAGCAATTAGAAAACCCAAAAGCAGAAGCACTTTGGAGCAAAGAAAATTTACCTTATGTAGGCGAACTTTTGCTCGGGCATTTGCGCTACGGCACTTACGGTAGAAACAACGACAGTTACTGCCACCCTTTCATTCGCGAAAACAATTGGATAACCCGCAACTTAGTGTTGGCTGGCAATTTCAACATGACAAACGTGGATGAATTGTTCAATAACCTTATTGAACTTGGACAACACCCCCGCGAACGCAGCGACACCATTACCGTAATGGAAAAAATCGGTCACTTTTTAGATACTGAAGTGGAAGAGATTTTTCAGAAATACAACAAACTTGGTTATCATAATAGAACCATTACAGACTTTATTACAAAAGATCTTAGCGTAAGTAAAATTCTTCAGCGCAGTGCTAAAGATTTTGATGGTGGCTATGCTATAGCTGGCATGTTGGGGCATGGCGATGCATTTGTACTGCGCGACCCAAATGGCATTCGCCCTGCATATTATTATCACGATGACGAAGTAGTGGTGGTAGCCAGCGAACGCCCTGCAATTCAAACAACCTTTAATGCGCATTTTGATAGCATTAAAGAAATTGAGCCGGGCAATGCAGTTGTGATAAAAAAAGATGGTCGGGTAAAAATTCATCAAATCACCGAGCCGGGCGAAAGAAAGAGTTGCAGTTTTGAAAGAATATATTTTAGTCGTGGCACTGATTTTGAAATTTACAACGAACGAAAAAAACTAGGAGAAACGCTCACCGAAAGAGTTTTGAAAGCAGTGAAATATGATTTTGAAAACACTGTTTTCTCCTTCATTCCTAATACTGCCGAAGTTGCATTCTATGGATTGATGAAAGGTGTAGAAGAACATCTGAATCTACACAAAATCGAACGCATTGCTACAAATCCAAATATGCCAACGGCAGAACTTAACTATTTATTAAACCTTCGCCCGCGGGTGGAAAAGATTGCCGTGAAAGATGCCAAGATGCGCACTTTCATCACTGATGATGCCTCGCGCGATGAAATGGTAAGCCATGTTTACGACATTACTTATGGCAGTGTAAAAGCAAATACAGACACTATTGTTGTTGTTGATGATTCCATTGTGCGTGGCACTACTTTACAAAAAAGCATTCTTTCTATTCTCGATAGATTGAATCCTAAAAAAATAATCATCGTTTCTTCTGCTCCGCAAATTCGCTACCCCGATTGTTACGGTATTGACATGAGCCGCATGTATGACTTTGTGGCGTTCCGTGCATTGATTGGTTTATTGAAAGATGATAGAAAAGAGGATTTACTAAAAGAGGTTTATATTCTTTGTAAACGTGATGAAGAGAAGCCTTTACCTGAAATAGAAAATCATGTAAAGAAACTTTACGACATATACACTGCCGAACAAATCAGCAAAAAGATTTCTGAAATTGTTCGTCCGCTACACATCTTTGCTGATGTAGAAGTTATCTATCAAACTATTGAGTCATTACACGAAGCCTGTCCCAAAAATCTTGGCGATTGGTATTTCACAGGCAACTATCCTACACCAGGTGGCAACCGTGTTGCCAACAAAGCCTTCGTGAATTTTATGGATGGCAATAGAGATAGGGCTTATTAGTTACTAGGTCTGACCTTGGTCAGACATTTGTTCTAAAAGTTACAGATTGACTTATACTACAGCATTTGAATGTATTAATACAGTCTGACCAAGGTCAGACCAAGTTTACGCTAGCAACTTTGAATCTATTGTAATTGTAACCGGTCCATCATTCAGCAAACTCACCTGCATATCTGCACCAAAAGTTCCCGTTGCTATTTTCTTACACATTTCCTTTTCTAAAAGCAGAATAAACTTTTCATAAAGCGGTACGGCTATTTCAGGTTTGGCTGCGCGAATAAACGAAGGGCGATTACCTTTTTTACACGATGCAAACAATGTAAACTGGCTAATAGCCAAAATGCTGCCATCTACATCGCGCACACTTTTATTCATCAATCCTGCTTCATCATTAAATATCCGCAAGGCAGCAACTTTAGCACTCGTCCAAAGCAAATCTTTCTCTGTGTCCTCTGCTTCAAAACCAAGCAACAGCAATAATCCATTTTTGATTTCTGCCTTAATTTGTCCATCAATAGAAACACTTGCATTACTTACACGTTGAATAACTACTCGCATGTTTGACACTTGTTTACTAACATCGCGAAGTAAAAAATAAATCATGGATAACAATCTCGGAATAGGCTCAAGGGTGCAACACCCAAAATATGGAAAAGGTGTAGTGGTAAACTTAGATGCTGAATTCTACACTATATGGTTTTTGGAAGAAGGCAACAGCCGCGGCATAGGGCGCGACTATGAAGGCTTAATGATTTTGGAAAAAATAGAGTCCGACAATCCTCCAATCACTTTAGATGATTTGAAAAATGCTGTAGCAGAAGTGTTGCATGAAAAATATGGCGCAGAAGAAATTGTACATCTCGCGCACAAATGGAATGGAGGCAATTTGATTATGAAACCTGGCAGCGGAGACCTACAACCAAAGGAAGTGCCCATTGAAACCTTCTTTCATAAAATAGTGATGGTGCGCGATAGGCTTAGAGTGATGGAGCAACAAATTAATGCACATAAAGTGCTTACCGATGCCGATAAAGTTGACTTGCAACAATACATCACGCGCATCTATGGCTCGCTAACAACATTCAATGTTTTGTTTCGCCATACAGAAGACCACTTTAAAGGAACGGGAGGAGAGAAATAAACTGCCTACTCCCCTTCTGTTTTTATGATGTAAATAAAGTTTTTCAGCTTACTTACTTTATCATTTAGCGCAAGTGGTTTGATGGTATTAATAAGCGAAGGCAGCGAAAAATTTTCTACTAAATTTAAGAAGGTGTTTATGTATTGCGATTTGATGGCATAACCTGCACTTTCAGCACCACGCAGTTTTGAACTTGCAATGCCAATTACATCACCGCTTTCATTAAAGAGGGGACTACCACTATTTCCAGGTTGCACTGGTGCAGAAAATTGATAGTTGGAAAGACCGCCCTTAAAACCGCTTTTTGCACTAATTAAACCATCGGTAAGTTTAATTTCTTCACCCATTGCACTTGCTAATGGATAGCCTAATACAAATGCTTTACTGCCTTGCCCACTTGATGTTTTTGAAATGGAAAAAGGAATTTCATCAAACAAAATATTAGGATTCTTAAACTTCAATAAAGCCAAATCATTGTTCACATCCACAGCAACAACATCCACTCCATACAAGGTAGAAAAATCGCCCCCAACACCTTTCACCTGTATAGTTTTAGTATTACTGATTACATGATAATTAGTCAATACATACCCTTTTTTACTTATCAAAAAGCCTGTTCCCTGTTTCGGCCCGTCTCCATCTTCGTCAGGGTTGCCTCCTTTTACAATCATATCGCCCTGATTTTCTTCAAACTTGATAACTCTTTTAAATGCCGCAGAAGTGGCATTCCAACTCTCTTCATTTGTTTCATAAGCAGTGTATGAACTGTTTATCATAAAGTAATAATTCTTACCTTTTTCTACGTCCACAACCGATGACCTGCGGATGTAGGATTCAGGATAAGTGACGGTAATTGTTATTCTTCCTTTTGAATACAACTTACATTGCAAGTGCTCCAGTTCACCAATTTTTCCGGCAAGTTCTTCATTCAAAAATACGTTTACAATAGCTGATGAACCGAGCGAGCCGATTTTTGCAGATATATTAATTGAAGAAGATGTTTGGCTAAATGTAGCAGCCGAAAGCAACATGCCAATGAAGAAAAATAGCACTTTGATAAAATTATTTTTTGGTAGAATCATGACACAAACAAAATAAAAAGTTTAGCATTTGCCATTCAATCGCAACCTACAAGGACAAACTTTGTTTTACATTCACTTCGTGAAAAAGTCAGGACTACTTTCTAATCCATTCTCTATTTTCTATTTTGTTTTTGCATATACGATTGCTTTTTCAATATGGTGGGCTTACCTGCTATTTGCTAAAAACGAAGCCGCTTTTAAAGAGAAAATAGAGCTGGATAAAATTCATTTCACCGAGCGATACGGCAACGTAATTGCCTATGAAACTACAAAAGTATATCAATTGCAATTCAACAAATATAAACGGCAGCGGGTAATGATAATTACCGAAGGTGGCGTGTTTATTGCCTTGCTATTGTTTGGTTTATTGCAGGTGCGCAGAGTGTTTAAAAAAGAAATTAGTTTGGTTTCGCAGCAAAAAAATTTCCTGCTTTCTATCACCCACGAACTCAAATCTCCGCTTGCCTCCATCAAGGTTGCGCTGCAAACAATGGGGCTTAGAAACCTAGAGCAAGAAAAATCTGAGAAGCTCATCAACAACTCATTGAATGATATTGACCGCTTAGAATCGCTGGTTGAAAATATTTTGCTGGCAGCCAAAATTGAACGTAAAGAACATGGGCTTTCAAAGATTGATATTGATGTTTCGGAACTGGTAGAAAAACTGACCAAGCGATTTGTAAACAACAAAAAGAAAGTTCAATTCTTCCTGAATATTCAATCGGGAATAATATTGCAAACCGACCCGGTTGGCTTTACATCCATTATTATTAACCTTATTGAAAATGCCTTGAAGTATTCCAGCGAAGGCAAAAAGATTGAAGTGGTATTAGAGCAAGCAGACACTAATATTCTGTTGCAAATTAAAGACGAAGGCATCGGCATTCCCGAAGCGGAAAGAGAAAAAGTATTCGAGAAATTTTATCGCATTGGCAACGAAGAAACCCGCAGAACAAAAGGCACCGGGCTTGGCTTGTATATTGTAAAACGCTTTGTAGAAATATACGAAGGCGAAATCTCGGTAAGTGACAACCAACCAAGCGGAACAGTATTTACATTGAGTTTTCCTATGTGAAAATTTTTAGTCATCTATTTCAAACTAAGGGAATATCTCTTACTTTCGCCACCGTTGTTTGAAAAAGCAACATGGTCCTATAGCTCATTCGGTTAGAGCAACTGACTCATAATCAGTAGGTGCCTGGTTCGATTCCAGGTGGGACCACACGGGTAAATACAAAAGGCTTCAAGGTGAATAGCACTTTGAAGCCTTTTTTTTGGCTTGTGCTGGTATGTTGTTATACTATCAATGCAAGGATTGCTAGAGAGGATTGGGGAGAAGGAGTTTTTGGGTGAATACATTCTATCTAAAGGAGTGAGACATCAGGCTGTTAAAAAACTCATCCTTTAGTATCAAAGAGTCGAAATCAGTTTTGTAGGATGTTTTAAGAATTGATTAGAGGCGATTGTTGTGGGGTGTTATTTAAGCAGTAATTTTGGTTAATAATTTTATGGACGTAGAATGGCCTATAATCTTCCAAAAAGAATCCCGCCTTCGTTGCCGAAGGCGGGATTTTTATTTAAAAGATTGCTTGCTTAAAACTTCACCAACTTAAACACACGGTTTTCGTGTTGATGCTG
>CAZKHZ010000048.1:0-20606 GCA_964552715.1 uncultured Chitinophagaceae bacterium
CTGCCGTTGGCAACACCCATGCCGCCCATGCGCTCTGCCAATAAAATATTTTCACCTGCCCATTCAATTAATGGTTTTTTGTTTTTGCCAAAAGCCATAATGCCAGTCCAGTGCATATCAATTTCAAACTTTACGGTGGGTAAGATGATGTGTTGCAGTTTTTCCATAAGAGTGGCATAAATTTTATGGTTGGCTGAAAAGTCTGTTGTGTTTTCTGTTTCAAAATCTTCGTTGCGTCCGCCACCAAAAAGTACCCTGCCATCTATTTCACGGAAGTAGTAATAGCCTTTATCAAAATGATAAATTCCTTTGAATGGAAGGTTTGCTATTGGCTTTGTAATCAGCACTAAGCCCCGCCCTGGTTGAATATCAAGTTGCGGGAAAAACTTTGGTGTGAATGCATTGGTACACAGCACAATTTTTCTGCAATGGAATGCAACAGTTTGATTGTTTAAATTGCGTTTTACATTAACTGTGCAAGTTGTGCCATCTTCCATACTTTCTACTTCGGCTCCCGTAAACACAACTACACCTTTTTGTAAAGCATATTGATGTAAATGTTTCATCATTTCACCGGTGTGTAATTCGCCCTCGCAATAGTTTTGGATGATGGCTTTAGTGTGTTGTTTGGGAAAAGAGAAGCCGTTTAAACGGTTTCCCGAAAGCACTTCAAACGTTCCTTTGCCTGTAACTGGCTTCAATAAATCATTTATTGAATCTACTTTATCAAGTACATCAAGTTCATGTTCAGCAATCAATTCATAGCTACCATTTTCGTGATAGCGGATATTTCCATCGCCCAATCTTTTGCGTAACATTTGCAAACCTTGCAGACGCATCGCTACCAATTGCAACACATCGTTTGCGGTGCTTTGTTGCAAATCATCTGATATTTCTCCCACACTGCCGATGCAAGCAAAACCCGCATTGCGCGTACTTGCGCCTGTGGGCAAAACCCCGCGCTCAAAAACTGCTAGAGATAGATTTGGCTCTTTTTCCTTTAATGAAATTGCAGTACTCAGTCCGGTGATACCGCTGCCAATTACAATTACATCAAAGTGCGTAAGCGAAGTGCGTTCCCAATAGGAAAGCATAATTAATGTTGATGTGAATTTCTGGCTGTTATACTTATTTCAAACTCAATATTGTCAGCAATAGCTTTGTCAGCCAATGAAGGAAATACCGTGCCAGATTTGTAACTAATATCCCATTTTGTGCGGTCAATTGTAATCTTAGCATTTGCTTTTACTTCCTCTTGAAAAATATCGAATCGTGCAGGAAATTGAACAGGTTTATTGATGCCTTTGATAGCAAGATTTGCGAATAACTCAAAGTTACTTTCGCCTACTTTTGAAGCAACAATCGGCACTATTCGTGTGATGGTAAGCGTTGCAACAGGGTGTTTTTCCACACTAAAAAAATCATCATTCTTTAAGTGGTCAACTAAGTCCTTATTTTTCTTTTCGTCTTTGATGTCTGCACAAGTGAGGGTGGTCATATCCAACTCAAACTTACCTGCTTCGGGCGTGCCGTGGTTCATTACTAATACACCGCTTTTTAGTTTTACAAAACCATCGTGTTGTCCTGTTATTTTTTTGCCAAGCCAATGAACAGAGGCAGTATTTAAGTCAACATTGTAGGCTTCGGTATGAAATTTTGCGCTTGGTAAAAAAGTAATTGCCGTAACAATTGCAATAACAGAAAGGAATTTTTTAATCATGATTTGTTGTTTTATGAAATTCAAATAAAAGGAATAAAGTGTGGCATGGATTGTTGTTAGAGATTTTTTTGCTTTGATGGTTTACTCGGTCTGACCTTGGTCAGACTTATCAGTAGAAGATTTTTTAATGTGGATTTCAGAACATTAGCACATCTAGTCTTTTATTTTTTCTAACTCTTGTCTGACCAAGGTCAGACCCAGTTTACAAACTCATTCTTATCCTCCATTCTTTTGGATAATGATTGTTCAACCTGCCTGGTATGGCTTTTACCCAACCGAGCGGTGTGTTTTCATAACTCACTAATCGCCATCCTTTATCCGCTTGCTTTTGTAGCGATTCTCCTTTTAGATATTTCAATGCTTCATCGCGGCTTAATGCTATAGTTGTGTCTGATGGTTTTAAATCTTTTGAAAGAGCAAGTGCGTGGTTAAAAACCACATCCTTATTTCCTACACTCCCTGCGGTGGTGCCAACCTGACGTATGCTTAAACTGCGCGCAATTTGTTCGATTGTACGTTGCAATGACGTATGTGCAAAGCAAAACTCATTACGAAACATGAACCATGCTGTAGCAAAATTTTCTTTTAATAATTGTTTAAGCTCAACAGGAACTTTTTTTTCGTCAATAAATTCTAATTGCTTTTTTGAAGCATTGCTAAACAATTCATCTGACACACTTTCTTTTTCCTTTTTCAAACAAGAAATAAAAAAACCCTCGCCCTCAATTTTATGCGGATAAAATCTAAATCCGAAATCATTCTTCACCACACCATCTGGTGTTTCTATTCCATCAATTTGCAAACTGCAATTTTCACGCTCAATTAGTTGCTTTACCACATTTTCATTTTCTGCGGCTTCATAAGTGCAGGTGGAATAGATAAGCACACCGCCAGTTTTCAAAGCTGGTAATATTGATTTCAGAATTTCGTGTTGGCGTGTTGCGCATGTTGCTACATTTTCTTGACTCCAATGGTTAACAGCTTCTGCATCTTTACGAAAAAGCCCTTCGCCACTGCAAGGAGCATCCACCAAAATCACATCAAAAAATTCGGGTAATGCAGCAAAGTCCTTAGCTTCATTTTGCGTTATCACTACATTGCTGCAGCCCCACTTGGTAATATTTTCGCACAAAATATTATTGCGTTTATTGATGACTTCATTTGCCACCAACAAACTTTTATCATCTAATAAAGATAATAGCAAAGTGCTTTTTCCACCCGGTGCAGCACATAAATCCAATACTTTCAAAGTTGCATTTGCATCAATTGCACTTTTAAAAACTTGATGCAAAAACATAGAGCTTGCTTCTTGCACATAATAACTTCCTGCATGAAGCAGTGGGTCTAAAGTAAAAACCGGACGCGTAGGCAAATACCTTCCGTAGTCGCACCAAGTTACTTTGCGTTCATTCAAAAATGAATTGCTTTTTTTAAATGGATTCAAACGAACAGAAACTGGAGAAGGGCTTTCAAGACTTTGCAAAAAGGCATTTACCTCATCGCCAAGTTCGTTTTGTATGTTTTCAATAAATGCTTTGGGAAGTTGCATCATCTGCTTGCAAATAAGCACAAAAGTTTTTCGTTAGGAATTTGCAGACGCGCGTTCGCGCCTTGTAACCAGCCACACGCCCCACAAAATCAGCACCATGCCAACTGCCTGAAAAATCGAAAAACGCTCACCATCTGCCACGCCCCAAGCCACCGCTACTAAAGGTATAAGATAAGTAACAGAAGAAGCGAAAAGCGCATCGGTTTTTTGCACCAAACGGTAATAAAGCATCCACGCCACAAAAGTGCCGAACACTGAAAGTATTGCCACATAAGCAAAAGCAAGCCACGCACCTTGAGCAAATTGCAGCTTTGCAGGCACTGTTTGCAGCGCTACAAAACTTGTAGGAATACCAATCATCAGCATGGCAAGTGCCGTCATGTAAAGAGCGTTTTGGCTGCCCAATTTTTCTTTCACAATGTTGCCACTCATGCCATAACAAAACGTTGCAAGCACAGGTAGAATCGCCCAGCCTAAATCTGCATTCAGCGAACCATTTTCTTTAAACACCACCAACACCACTGCACCAGAAAAACCAATCAACACTCCAATGATGCGCTGCTGCGTGGTAGAGGCTCCAAATAAAAACACTCCTAATAATAGGGTGAAAAGTGGAGACAGCGAATTGATGATGCCATTTACAGAACTGCTGATGTGCGTCAGAGAAAATGCAAAGAGAAAAGCAGGTATCAAACTGCCGAACAAACCCGTGAGCAACACAAAACCATACAACTTAAATGGCACGATTTTTATTGCCCGAAAAACAATCGGCAGCGAAACCAACATCGAAATGCTCACACGCATAGAAGCCAATTCTATGGGCGAAAACACCAACAATCCTTTTTTGATAAGAATATAGGATGTGCCCCAAATGAGGGTGAGTGATAAAAGAATTAACCAGTTGGAAAAGGTGTTGCGCGATGACATAAAATTGTTGAGGCGGCAAATGAAATACTATTGACGGTAAATACTGTTTAGACTGCCCTAAAATTCTCTTAACAATTTTTGAAGGAAAAAATGACATGGAAATAAAATATGCCAGCGAATTATTCGTTATTTTCGCACCGGATGTTTGATTAGCGAATTTTCGCAAATTGATGAAGTTCGCAAAATCAAAAAATCCAACAAAACGAATGAAAGCTATACAGAGTATTATTTTAAACAACATAAATATCAATGCCATGAAAAATTTATCAGCAAGGGTTATGGCACTCATTTTGACGATGAGCGCATTTTTAGGTCAGGTTTCTGCACAGGCTACTGACAATATTTCTTATCAAAATAAGAATTTTAGTGCTTCTCAAATGGTGGCGGCTAGGGCTAGTACCGATGTTAATGTGCTGATTATTTCGGGCAAAATTTTGGATGCCACTACTATGCAACCCGTAGGCAAAGTAAAAATCAATACCGATAAGTTTGGTGATGAACTAGTGCAGGCGTCTATTGATAATGACGGTCGCTATGCCATTGCGCTTCGCAAAGATGAATTAGGCGAGCCAATGCGTATCACTTTCAAAATTCCTGGTTACAAAAAATTTATAGTAAAGAACATTGACAAACGTCAAAGTTTTGCAGATGTAAACGTTTTGTTGGAGCCTGAAGAAAGCAAAGCGAAAAGCACAGGTAACATAGTTTACAAAATGAGCAGCGACCCTTTCAACCCATTGGTGTTGCGCTTTGATTAAAGAATTTGTTTGGGTTAGTGAATAGTAGAGCCGTACATTGTGACGGCTTTATTTTTTCAGAGACTTTCCAAGTTTTTGAAACTTTTAAAGTCTTCCCTTTAAAGACTTATCATCTTAAAAAATTCCGCACGGGTTTTCAAGTCGTTAAACTTGCCGCTATATTCGGCAGTAATAGTAGAGCTTGTTGCATCTTTCACCCCGCGCGAAGTGACGCACAGGTGAACGGCATCAATTACCACCGCCACATCTTCGGTTTTCAAAACCTGCTTCAACTCATTCGCAATTTGAATCGTCAGTCGCTCCTGCACCTGCGGACGGGCAGCATAATATTGCACAATCCGGTTCAGTTTGCTCAATCCAATCACACTACCGTTGGCAATATAGGCGATGTGTGCCTTGCCCATTATTGGCACAAAATGATGTTCGCAATTGCTGTGAAAAGAGATGTTCTTTTCCACCAGCATCTGGTTGTAATTGTATTTGTTTTCAAACAAACTCATTTTGGGTTTGTTGTCGGGGTTCAAGCCGCTGAAAATTTCTTTCACATACATTTTTGCAACGCGGTGAGGCGTGCCTTGCAGGCTATCGTCATTCAGGTCTAAACCAAGAATGAGCATAATTTCGCGAAAGTGTTCTTCAATCAATTCCACCTTTGTTTCATCATCTAGCTCAAAAGCGTCTTCGCGCAAGGGCGTGTCAATGGAAGTGAGCACGTGCGAATCGCCCATTTCGTCAAACTTTGTTTTGATGTATTCTTTATCGGCAATCAACTCTTTGGTAATGGTTCCGTTTAGCATATCAGTTTTTTTAATAGAGAGATAAAGACAATTGGCGCGGCAAATTGTTCGGCACATCTTGTTTCTATCATTTTTATGCTAAAAATTGGCATAACTATATCGTTTATCACGAATTTGAAACTGGCAAGCTAACCTACAGACATGTCAGGATGAAGACGGAGTTCCGCTTTAAACCTACCAACACTGGGAGGATGATGCCGAAGTTCTGGCTTATACCTACCAGTCCCGCAAGGATGATGCCTAGGTCACGTCTTAATCCTGACAGGACTGGGAGGATGATGACGAGATTCCGTCCTATACCTACCTGCTCTGGGGGGATGATGATAAAGTTTTGTCTTATACCTCCCAGATATGGTAGGATGATGCTAAGATTCCGCCTTCAACCTCCCAGTGCTGGGAGACACCATAATTTTTGTTGCGGATGCTCCGACAGGTCTGTGGAACCCGAAATTGACAATAGCAAAACTATTTTCAAACTAAAAAAGCCTTGGTTGTGTTCCAATATAAAAGCCGTCAGGTTGGGCTAATCCAATATTCTTCTCGTTCTTTTATTCTTCTGAACGGTCGGCACTTCGTTGGCTTTCATTTTTTCAACACACCGTTGCACGGCATCCAAGTCGGCAAATAAGCTGCCAGCTATCCATATTACATCAAAGTGATTGAACAAAGCCCAACCAATAATTTCCCCTTCACCCCTGCCAATAATTTTCTGAATTCGGCTCAAAATAGTCAAGCCTTCCAAGGGTGTTTCGGGCGAAACTACAGGCAACCCTTCCCATGAAGGGATGTTGTAAAACCTTGCCACATCTTCTGGCGTGGCGGGCGCAAACTGCATTTTGCCAAAAGATATCAGCTTTAAAAATCCTTTCTTTTTTGCCCTTGCAATGCTTTGCAACGAAGAATACCTCCGAGTGATTTTAAGGAAATCGGAAGTCGCAATTAATTTGTTGTGAATGAAAACCGCCATAATCTGTTTTGTTGTTTCGAAATCGGAAAATAGCAATTTGTTGAAATTTTGGAAGTACTTGGTCTAATCTCGGTCATAGTGAATACACAAGAAAGCATTAACCTTGTAGAACTAAATTGTAACAAGAAAATAGTAGTAGTAAATTTCCCCTGAGCATACATTTCTCAACTGTAATGATTGATAAAAAGAAAATATTCACTTCAAAATGATTATGACTATAAGAGAAATTATAAATCATTTAGCAGTAAAGCCCAAGACACTTTTCTTAATAGACAGTTTAGGAGCATTACTTACTATGCTTTTCTTGTTTGTAGTATTGAGAAATTTCAACGAATATGTTGGAATGCCTAAAACAATATTGACTTACCTTTCAGCAATAGCCGCTTGTCTCTGTATTTATTCCGCTACTTGTTTTATTTTTTTAAACGAAAATTGGACACCGTTCATAAAAGGAATTTGTATTGCCAACTTACTTTATTGCATCTTGACATTAGGGCTTATAATTATTTATTTCCCTCTCCTTACAATTATCGGGGTTACATACTTTTTGGTGGAAATAGCAATTGTTTGTACACTTGCTTACATTGAAATTAATGTTGCAATAGCAATCAAGAATAACAGATCAGATGGCAATCCTTGAATATATATTTTTACAGTAACAAGCAAGAAAATCCTTGAGAGGTTTTGTTTTAGCTGGCGTGAGACACCATTCAGTGGCGTACTAAAATTGCTTTACCGATAACTTTTGCTCCACTCTCTATACTTACTATCTATATTTTTTAGCGCGTCATAAATAGCTCCTGCCCAATAATTGCGCATCCCAAAACCTCTTGGGTAGCATTTAAGATATTTTGAAAACAAAACAGTTTTGGTACTTAAATCAATAACTACAAAATGGAAGCCTGCTTCTTCAATACCTTTATGTAAGTAATCAGTAATCAACAGCGCGCCAATTTCATTTTTCACCGGAAAGTCTGTTGCTTTTACAAAAGCAACAATACTGTCAATTGGGTAATTAGGTGGATTGTAACCTTCGAGCGATTCGGTTGGGGTATCTGCATTCTTCGTCATTATTGCATCAATCTCAATATACACATTGTCTTTATGAAGAAACTTTTTGAGGTCATACTTCTCCATTTCATTTACAAAAAGACTATTCCAAGCAGGCACATAAACGTTTTGAATTTCACCAACTCCTTTCTTACCTGCTCCGGCAAACTGAGAAAATTCCCCAATGATTTTTGCATGAGAAAAATCCACACCAAGCCAGTTAATCTTTGTCTTAGGGTTAAAAAAATCTTTAGCCGTTTGGCTGTAAGCAATTTGGCTTAGCAGTATGAAAGAGAGAATAGTAATCTTAATATTCATGACAGTAATTTATCTAGGCAATTTTTCACAACCGTTGCTCCCTCCTCAAAGTCCTTGCGCGCTGGTCTTGCCCGTCATGGCTCCAGCCTGGTGGATAGAAAATGTATTTCAGTTTATCGGTAAATGTTGGTGCGCGCTGCACATCTTTCCAAATGTCTTTGTATTCATGCGAAACAATCACCAATGGATTGTAGGAGGTAATGTTTTTCGTCAAACCATACACCGGTTTTTCTTCATCCTTTTCTTCGCTGAAGGTGCCAAACATTCTATCCCAAATCATCAGGATGCCCGCATGGTTTTGGTCTAAGTAGCGCACGTTGGAAGCGTGGTGCACGCGGTGGTGCGAAGGCGTATTAAATATAAACTCAAACCATTTCGGAAACTTGCGAATCAACTCGGTGTGGGGCCAAAACTGATAGATAAGCGAAACGCTCATCATCATCAAAATCATCAGCGGGTGAAAGCCCACCAGCGGCAACCAGAACCACCAGAAGTATTTATACAAAAGTTCCGTCCAGCTTTGGCGCAGGGCGGTGGCAAGGTTCAATGTTTGCGAAGAATGGTGCTGCACATGAGCCGCCCACAGTATGCGAATTTCGTGGCTTAGGCGATGGTGCCAGTAAAAAGTAAAATCATCAGCAAAAAGAATCAGCACCCATGCCCACCATTGCCAGCCTATTTCAAACAAACGAAATTGATACAACCACATGTATGCTGCAAATGCCAGTGCCTTCATCAACACATTTATCACAAGCGAGCCCAGCCCCATGCCTATGCTGCTGAGTGCCTCCTTCGATTCGTAGAGGTTGCGCTGCTCTTTCCAACTAAAGTACAATTCAATAAAAATTAGCAACAGAAAAAACGGAACCGCATAAGCCACGGGTTCCATATCTATTGGCACTGCCTGAAAGTTTAATGATAACAACATAACATCCAAAATTTATAAAGGTATAACAAGCGGAAACGAAGTTAGGTTTTTGGAAGTTATGATGGAGATGAAAAATATATTGTGGGTAAGATACGAGGGCAGAAGCTTCGTCCCTCGACCTTCGTCCCTCGTCCCTCGTCCCTTTTTTAATTTCCCTTAAACACCGGATTTCTTTTTTCGATAAAGGCAGCCATGCCTTCTTTTTGGTCGTTGCTGGCAAAGGTGAGGTAGAAGTTTTTACGCTCAAAATGCAGCCCTTCTTCTAGCGAAGTATTGAACACGGCATTCACCGCTTCTTTGGCAAGCTTCACTGCCACCGGAGATTTGGCGGCAATTTCGCCAGCAAGTTTCAAAGCTTCATCCATCATCACTTCCACGGGCACTACCTTGTTCACCAAACCATATTGCAAGGCTTCATCGGCAGTAAGGAAACGCGCACCCAACACTACTTCCATCGCAATAGCCTTGCCCACCGCGCGGGTCAGTCTTTGAGTGCCACCCGCGCCTGGCATAGTGCCGATGCGAATTTCCGGCTGCCCAAATCGTGCGGTGTCGGTAGCAATAATCATGTCGCAAATCATAGCCAACTCGCAGCCGCCACCCAAGGCAAAACCACTCACCGCGGCAATGATTGGCTTCTTAGTTTTTTTAATTTGATCCCAAGTGCTAAACTGGTCAATGTTCAGCATATCAATGGCAGTGGCGTTTGCCATTTGCTTGATGTCGGCACCTGCAGCAAATACTCTTTCGCCACCTGTAAGAATAATAGCGCGCACACTATCATCTTCGTCCAACGCTTTTAGTGCATCTCTGATTTCAATCATCAACTCACGGTTAAGTGCGTTCAGTTCTTTCGGACGGTTCAGCCTTATAACAGCTACAAAAGGTGCTTCTTGATTATTGACAGTAATGAATTGCATGATGAATTATTTTGGACGAAAATATGTTTTTGAATAAACCTCTTTTAAAATTCATCCAATTATCTCTCTTTGGAGGGAGATTCAGAGAGAGAAAAACTCAAAAATTGAATTTCATAAGAGGTTTAATGAATTGAGTTTTGGGTCAGGCAAATAGTTTACTCCAAACCTTTTGTACAAAAGAAGGCTTCGCTTCCTGCGCCTTTTGATTTGAAGGATGGGCTTCAACAATTGGCTGATTTGTAAAAGTTGTTCTCATTTCAAAACGAGCTTTAGCTTTCATCTCTTTAAGTTTTTCATAAAGAGACTCCCCTACAAGTCTGGGAAGTTTGTACGGAATAAAGCCAATACTTTTGCCAAGGTAAGGTCGCTTGCCAATGTCGTTCATAAAGTCTTTAAAGCTGATGAGGAAATCGTCATTCATTTCAAAAACTTCCAGTTCATCTTTGTCGGGTACTTTGTAATGAAAATACATTTGCGCGCCTTCGCTTTTCAAACCCGCAGTAATCGCCTTGCGAATTTTGTTGCTCTTGTTTTGTGGCGAATAATGAATCACACTTTGGTTTAGAATAACAGCCGTGCCTGCTTTTACCTCCATGGGTTCTAATTCTTTTACAACCATTTCATCATAGCCACTAAAGAAAAACGGCAGCGTGGGTGCACGCACAACATTCAAATTGTCGTAGTGGCTACCTGGCAAAATCATAATTGGTCCATTCTCAATAGTTACATCACAAAGCGGCACCCAACAATTCAGCGCAACATTTTTTTGTTCATCTACAATCGTCCAATCTTGATGAGCTGCAAGCTCGCTGTTTGCCCCCGGCACTTTATATAAAAACGCTGCACCAAAGGGTGTATAATTGGTAAATAACTCCTGATATGCACGGCTGAAAACTTTTACAATTTCTTCGCTTGCCTTTTTCTTATACTCAATATCACTGCTATAACTACCGCTAAAAAATCCGCTTTCATTAAGGCTCGGATGCAATTCATCAAACAACTTATCTAATTGTAAAACCTCCTGCTCGTTAACGAAAGGCAATACAATAAAACCTTGTTGCTCAAACAGCCGCTGGTGTTCATCACTTTTAAAAATCCTTTTTGCCATTTTTTGCGCTACAACTTTGATTAACGTCACAAACATAAGGAAGTAAAATATACACCTCTGCAATTACTGTTTATATCACACATTGGCTCACAGAAAAACATCGTTTCATTCGTGCGGTGTTAAGTCCTTGGTTGATTATTGGTTTTGTGGCGCTTTATTTTATTGCGCTCGTATTCATCAGCTACGTCACCTCGCGTGGTGCAGGCAACAAAGACTATTTCTTAGGCAATCATCAAAGCCCTTGGTATGCCGTTGCGTTTGGCATGATTGGCGATTCGCTTAGTGGTGTTACCTATATTTCTGTGCCGGGTGCGGTGGGCGTTGCAAAATTTAGTTACCTGCAATTGGTGTTGGGTTATGTAGTTGGTTATTGGATTATCGGCTATGTGTTGTTGCCAATTTATTATCGCATGAACCTTACTTCCATCTACTCATATCTGGAAACAAGATTTGGAGTTGCTGCACAGCGCACGGGTTCTTTCTTCTTTTTGCTTTCGCGATTGTTGGGTGCTGCGGGCAGGCTGTGGCTTGCGGTGAGTGTTTTGCAAATTTTTGTCTTTAATGCCTTGGGCGTTCCTTTTGTAGTAAGCGTTTCCATCATTATTGCATTAATGTTGGTTTATACTTATCGCGGTGGCATCAAAACTTTGGTTTGGACAGATACATTTCAATCACTCTTTTTATTGATGGGTGTGATACTTTCAATCGCAGCAATTGTTTCTAACCTGAATATGAGTTTTGGAGAAATGCTTATAGCAATAAAGGATTCACCATACACGCAAGTTTTCTTTTGGGATCCATTGCCAAAAAGTTTTTTTGTAAAGCAATTTCTTGCAGGTATTTTTATTGCTGTTGCCATGACAGGTTTAGACCAAAACATGATGCAGAAAAACTTGAGTTGTCGTTCACTTGGCGAGGCGCAGAAGAATGTTTACTGGTTTAGCCTGATAATGTTTTTAGTGAATGTTTTGTTCCTGTGTTTGGGTGCAATGTTGTATGTATATGTAGAAGCAAAAGGGATTACACTGCCCACAAAAACCGATGCACTTTTCCCCACACTTGCTTTAAACCACTTAGGGACTTTTGCCGCCATGGTGTTCATCATTGGCTTAACCGCAGCTACTTTTAATAGTGCCGATTCGGTGCTTACAACACTAACAACTTCATTCTACATTGACTTTCTATGGATGGATAAAAGCACCGCTTCCGAATCCAGCAAAACAAAAACGCGTCATCTTATTCATATAGGTTTTGCTGTCGTTTTGCTTCTGGTAATCATGCTGTTTCAAGCACTAAACGACCAAGCGGTGATAGATACAATTCTGAAATTAGCAGGATATACTTATGGTCCTTTGCTGGGCATGTTTACCTTCGGCATTTTCACAAAACGAAAAGCAAACGACAAACTAATTCCATTGCTGTGTGTTCTTTCTCCGCTGCTCTCTTATTATTTAAATGAAACGGCACCTTTAGTTTTTAATGGTTATCAAGTAGGCAACGAATTACTCATCATAAATGGTGCTATTACATTTTTAGGATTGTTTCTTATTTCAAAAAAGGCTGACTAAACCAGCTATACAAACTCAAAAAATTATGCCAAAACATACAAGGAAAAACTGGACGGAACTGAAAGCGCAATCAAGCTGGCGCATGTTCAAAATCATGGCTGAATTTGTGGATGGCTTTGACAAGTTAGATGAAACAGGACCCTGCATTTCCATTTTTGGTTCAGCACGTACAAAGCCCGACAATAAGTATTATCAAGATGCTGTAATACTCGCTTCAAGATTGGTGGATGCAGGTTATGGAATTATTACAGGCGGAGGTCCCGGCATTATGGAAGCCGCAAATAAAGGCGCAAAGGAATCGGGAGGAGTGTCTGTTGGTTTGCACATAGAGTTGCCCAACGAAGAGGGCTGCAATGAATATGTTGACCCAAGCAGAATTATTACATTCAAATACTTTTTTGCGCGCAAGGTGATGTTTGTCCGTTATGCGCAGGGCGTGGTGTATATGCCCGGTGGTTTTGGCACTATGGATGAATTATTTGAAGTGATGACCTTAGTGCAAACAGGAAAAATTGACGCAATACCAATGGTGTTTTATGGCAGTGAATATTGGAAAGGCTTAATTGACTGGATAAAGAATACCATGCTTGAAAAGGCAGGCAATATCAACGCGAAAGATTTAGATCTTTTTCATGTTACAGATGATGTGGACGAAGTAGTGCGCATTATTGAATCGCATTACGAGGACAAAAAATTGATGCCTAATTTTTAGGCTACTTCCACTTATTTACTAAGCCCAAAGTTTGGTGCGCTTCATTTACTTTTTTATTGATTTGCCCGGTCAGGATATGCCAGAACATAACAAAGTCTGAACCAAGGCTGTAGAGCGGATAAACAAATGTTGCGGGACGGTTTTTTTCTAAAATGAAGTGACCAACCCAAGCAAAGCCATAGCCGAAAAATGGTAAAACAAAAAGCAGCCTTCCATCTTGAATTACAAACGCGCCAACAAAACACGCAATTACGAAAAAGGTACCGATGAAATGTAATACACGATTGACAGGGCGAGCGTGCTCAGTAAGGTAGTATGGATAAAATTCCCAAAAAGAATTGTACAATTTAGTTGTTGCCATGATGATAAACTTTTGGCTAAGTTATTTATTCCTCACAACTTCCAAATTGTATAGGCAGAATTGGTTTGCTCTTGTTTTGCTCCATCAAAGTTTAGAGCTGTTCCTAAAGGAAGAATTGCATGAGTTACGCCCCTCTGTTTTAGTGTTTGCCATTCATCTGCCGATAAATTTTGCAAATGTCTATTTGCAATTTCCTGCAATGCAAATCCCTTTTCTTTCATCCTGAAATTTATTCCATAGACTTCTTCTAATCTGCTATGCCATTCCTTTACGCCACATTTTTGATGTAAGCCCGCTTTAAATTCTGCGTATGCACTTCGCTCACCAAAATATTTTAAAGCACTAAATTCAAACGGATGAACAAAGACTGCGCTTTTGTCTGATAATGACTTTGCCGTGATACAAATATCTATTTCAGCATTAGCTGTTTTATAGCCGCTATGAAATTCATAAGGAACATCTTTTCGCTTTAATTGATTGGTTGCAAAACCTGTTGAGGCAACTAAAAGGACAACAGACAATATAAATAAAGTGGTAATTGGCTGCACAGATATTTTTGGTAAAACCCTTGACATTGTAGCAATTACTGCAACCAATGCAAAGAACTTCAACCAAGCCGTGAGTATGTAAAATTGGAAAGATGCCACAGGCACCCAATGTGTAGTTTCTGTAACTATTGTATAAAACAAAACCATTAGCACACCTGCGAGAAGGATTTTAAAAATTGTCCAATTCACTCTGTAAGCAGTCGCCAAACTCACTATACAAAGTGCTATAAAAAGCAAAGACTTTTTTAACGGAAAATGCGCTATCAAAAAGTGATGTGCATTACGAAAATCAAAAATGAAATCAAAAAAATCTTTGTCGCTAAGACTGCAATCAGCCTGTTGTTTTTTTAATATAACAACAGAAAAATAAACGCCCGCTGTGCAGATGTAAATTAATATAAATTGAAAAAGCCTTTTTACTGCTGTGCTTTTTATGGATTGCTTTGTGGTTCGAGATATTACAAGGAAAATAAAATCAAAAAACAGTACTGCACTCAATAATAGAAAAGTATTTAAGCCAACAAGTATTTGAAAGGGAGATGCAATTGCCAATAAAATTGCTGCGCGTTTATATCGCTTGGTTAAGAAGAAGAAAATCGCCCATGCGCAAATTGCTATGGCAATATTTCCACCCTGAAAAGTATTATAATATAAATCTACACCTCCAAGTGTAATCATGTAGCCAAGGCTTAATGAAATTAAAACTACCGCAGCAGCAAGCAATCTATTGCCTATAAATAACCTTGCAATTCGGAGTAATGCAGCAACCAATAAAAACAGAAACAATACATGAAAAATAAATGTTGCAGTTTCTAAACAGCTTACAAATGGCAACATAAAATACACAAAAGCACTGCGCTCATTGGGTTCGTGCGCAGTAAGACTTTGCATGAAAGCATCGTTCTGAAAAAGCGATGTATCTTGCAAAAACAGGATATAGGGCAACGTTTCCACTTGGTCGTTATGTCCAAATTGATAACCTAGCCAGAGAAGAACAAAGGCAGTAATTAATAATGTGGTTAAAAGAAAATTGATTCGGTTTATCACCCGCCAAAACTAAGAAAGCCTGCGATGTTGCTTTTCTGAATCTTTTAAACTTGGTTTGCTACACAATGGATCAACGCATTTCAATTGTAGTGCCTGCTTACAACGAGGCTGAAAACCTAAGAGTTTTGACGACTGAACTTTCTAAAGTACTAAGTGCTTTCGACTACCAGATAATTGTTGTGAATGATGGCAGCAAGGATAACTCTTTAGCCGTTTTAAAACAGTTAAATCATGCAGACAATCGCATTAAATATGTTTCGCTTTCGCGCAATTTTGGACATCAAAAAGCACTTCGTTGTGGCTTGAGTTTTGCTACAGGCGATGCAGTTATTTCTATGGATGCAGACTTACAACATCCTCCTGCGCTTATTCCCGAAATGATTGAGCTTTGGCAATCGGGCAACGATATTGTTTTTACTGAGCGACTTCAGCAAAACAATTTGCCATTCAGTAAATCTTTTTTTTCAAAATTCTTTTATGCGCTGCTCAATTTTCTATCCGATATTGAATTGAGCAATGGTGTCGCTGATTTTAGATTAATGGATAGAAAGGTAATTGATGTAATCAACAAGACTCCTGAAACAGATTTATTTTTACGGGGTTATGTTGAATGGGTGGGTTTTAAAAAGATTGGCTTACCCTATCAAGCTGGCAATAGACACGCAGGCACTTCACAATATTCATGGTCAAAAATGTTTTCTCTTGCATTAAATGGCATCACGTCCTTTTCTGTAAAACCCTTACGCATTTCAGCCTTTGTTGGTGCGCTGATTTCCTTTTTTGCTTTCTGCTATGCCATGTATGCTGTTTACATTTTCTTCTTTACAGATAAGAGCGTTACAGGCTGGGCATCACTGTTGGTTAGTGTATTGTTTTTGGGCGGCTTGCAGTTATTAATGATTGGCATTTTAGGCGAATACATCGGCAAGATTTTTATTCAATCTAAGGGCAGACCAGATTATGTTGTGGCGGAAAAAAGTTTGTAGTAAATCAATTACCCCTGCTTCATTTTAATTGCATTGCCATACTTCTGCCATGTTTCATAACTCTTTAGCCAAGCAAACTGAAAACCTTGTTCGCCTTCCAAAAAACCCAGTTTAATAAAGTAAGACACCATAAACTTTAATGGTGAGCTGAGCAGCAATTTAAAAACTAAGTGTGCCATTGATTTTTGTGAAAGTGAAGTGGCACTCAGCAAAGTATATTTCGCCAACTTCTGGACGTGTTCCTCTCTACTTTCAAAGGCGATGTGCTTTATCGCACCCGTCAAATGAATTGTTTTTGAGTCAGGCAATATCACAATTTGTTCATGCACCTTTGCATTATTCCAATTGCCTTTTGTTCTATTAAAAATGCGCAACCGCTTTGTTGAATTAATCCCACCAAAGCGCATCCATTTTCCGCAATAAAAATTTATAATATTTATTGTGTAAGCATCCGCAACAAGATTACTTTTTATCTCTTTTAACTCCTCCGTAAGTCTTTCATCAATGGCTTCGTCTGCATCAATCGAAAGAATTAAATCGTATGCAGCATTATTTGCAGCAAAATGCTTTTGCGCCCCGTAGCCCTCAAAGTCTTTATGGATAATATTAGCACGGTATCGGCTGCAAATTGCGGCTGTGTTGTCGCTTGTGTTACTGTTGATTACAACTAAAATTTCATCGGCAACCGGCAACAACGATTGCAAACATCTTTCAATATGCTTAGCTTCATTATATGCAATAATTACTGCCGAAAGTTTATTCGTCATCCTGTTTCAAATCAATTTGCATCAACAATAAAATCCATATCGAAAAAAAGCCTGTTCCCATTTGTTCTTCAAGTGTTGCCTCCCATATAAATGATGAAAAAATGACAGCAAAAAAGCAATGCCAAAGCCAAATTTTCGTGTTGAAATATTTAATAAAAGGATAAGCAATAACAAATGAAAATACCAGCACACCAATCCAACCCGTGCTCACCAACCACCACAAAAATTGGTTGTGCGGTAGTTTATGTTGTGGCAGTTCTAATCCTGGAAAATTCTCATTGTAATAAGCACTCATTTCATTTTGCAAATCGCCATAACCTATTCCTAAAAAAGGAGCTTTTTTAGAAACCTCCCAAGCTCCTTTCCACGACCTAAAGCGCATCCCATCTGAAGCGTCAATTTGCTGATTGTATTTATAGTTTTGGATATCATAACTCATGTACTGAATTCGGTTTTTTAAACTTGGAATTGTATTAAGTGCAAACAAAGCAAACGCTGCAATAAAAAACACAACTAAAGAGGCACGCACCCATTGCCGTTCTCGAACAATCCATATCGCTAGCATCACAATTATTGAAACATACAATGCAAATAAACCGCTGCGAACGCTAAGCACATGTAGCAACAAAAACAGAAAAGCACTTGCTCCATAAAGCAAATATTCTTTTGCAAAATATACAGCAACACAAAACGCAAAAACCAACATTAATGAATAGCGAATATGATTGTAAGGCATCGCTATCACCCCTCCCATCATCATAGATTCATTAATTGCTTGGTAGTGCAAAAAGTATCTTGAAAGCACAAGCACACCACTGATGCACATCACTAAAACGTACAGCAGCGCAATAGCCTTCAGTTGCGCCAACTTCAACCTAGGCAAGCCTAAAAACGCAAGTGGCAGAAACAAATACGGCAGATGAATGCGGGTAAAATTCATCCATAAAGTTTTGTCATCACTCCACAAGCCCGACACAAATACACCCCAAAACAAAAGTGTTAGCAGCAGCAACTCTTTTCTTTCAAGGAATATGTTTATTGAGAAATTTTTAATGTTCAGCAGCGCAGCAACCACAATGCCTATCATGCCAATGCTCACCAAAACACGCGAACACACAAAGCCCGTAAACAGCAACGCACACGACAGCAGCAACACCTTTAATGAAACGGTGTGGAAAGCTTGCCAATAAGTTTCGCGCAGTCTGCTCAATATCATTTTACATTAGCAATTCAAATCGCTGCAAAAGTGAATGTTTCTTCTATTAATAATTTTAAAAGTCTTGCACGCAATATTTCTATTGTAGAAAATGCAGCACAGGATTTTGAAAAACTGCTTAGTACACTGCAACCCAAAAACATTCCCGTGATAGGTTTCACGGGTCCCCCGGGTGCTGGCAAAAGCACGCTATTAAACGCTGTGATTGGTAAATTATTGGCTGAGGGCAAAAAGATTGGCTTGCTGCTCGTTGACCCCTCATCACCCTTCAACTTCGGTGCCATTCTTGGCGACAGGCTGCGCATGAGTGCACATTTCAACAATCCCCATCTCTTCATTCGTTCGCTCGCAACGCGCGGCTCGCTGGGCGGGCTCAGCGACACCATCATCGAAGTCTTGGAGGTAATGAAAAGCTATCCCTTCGATTTTATTTTTATTGAAACCGTAGGCGTGGGGCAAAGCGAAGTCGAAATTGCTGGACTTGCCGACACCACCGTGGTAGTGCTTGTACCCGAAGCCGGAGACGGCATTCAGGCGATGAAAGCCGGCTTGATGGAAATTGCCGATGTCTTCGCCATCAACAAAGCCGACCGTAGCGATGCCGATGCAATCGTCAGTGCCCTCCAACATCAATTGCACATCGCGGGGCGCGAAGAAATTCCAGTTATCAAAACCATTGCCGTAGAAGCTAAAGGCGTAAACGAATTGATTGAAACTTTTAATCAACCGCACACCGAAAAAGGCAAAGCCCGCAGACTATTTCTTTTTGGTGAAAAAGTTCTGCGCATCATCCAAAAACGCAGAATGCAAAACTTCGATACCCCCGCAATGCGCCAAAACTTAGCCGCCCGAATTGACAAACCCAATTTCAATTTATACAAGTTTGTAAGCGAGTTTGAATAAAAGCAAAGGGGGGGGCAGTGGTTGGATGTTTGCTAGTTTGGCGTAATAACTTAGGCATCAGACATTATATTATTGTTTGCGATATTGCCAGAGTTGTTTGTGAGGCAGTAAGAGCGACCGAATGGGGTTTGCAACATAATTTTTACGCAAAAAGAATAGTAAATGATAATGACGGACAAAGCCCGCTTGTGCAAAGCGCGCGGCATCTGGCAAAAACCGCTGAGTTGATGAAAGCCGGACTAGAGCGAAGTGGAGTGCGAATCATGCAACATGTTGATTTTATTGTGTAAAACATCTTTCCACCAACATCACTACTTTTGATTTTTAAAATATACGAAACATGGCTAAAATACTCATCATTGACGGACATCCTAACCAAGAAAGCTTCAATAATGCACTCACTCAAGCCTATTTAAAGGGCGCAAAAGAATCTAAGGCTGAGATAAAAACAATTATCATCAGAGAGCTGCAATTCAACCCCAACCTTGCGTTTGGTTATCAAAAAATTTCTGAATTAGAACCTGATTTGGTACAAGCACAGGAAAAAATAAAATGGGCAGACCATTTAGTTTGGGTTCATCCTGTTTGGTGGGGAGGCTTGCCAGCAATTGCGAAAGGTTTTATTGACCGAGTTTTTTTACCAGGTTTTGGATTTAAATTCAGAGAAAAATCTATATGGTGGGACAAACTTTTGAAAGGAAGAACTGCCCATATCATTACAACGCTCGACACACCAATTATTTTTTATTGGCTCGCCTTTGGCAGACCGAGCGTGAACCAACTCAAAATATCTACTTTAGAATTTTGTGGAATAAAACCAGTGAAAGTAACTTACGTAGGTCCTATTAAAAATTCAACGGAGGCGATCAGAAGCAAAATGCTGCTTAAAATAGAAGCACTAGGAAGAGAAAACAAATGATGAAAACTCCCACAAAATTCTTTTGTTATGCTCACCTATTTTTATTAGCATTTCTAGCATTGTGAGCTGTTGGTAGCGCTTTGGTTTTAATCATCTCGCCAAATGGAAAATTAATAGGGATACCATTATCAATGCTTAATAATTCACCATTCAACAGCTTTTTAATACTGGGTATCATTTTGTTTTGTGTGTTAGGCGTTTCTCCAATTTTACTAGTAATTGCATTATTAAGAAAAACGAAATCTACACTTGCCCAAAAACTTAACTTCTTTATAGACATACATTGGACTTGGGCGTTCAGCATTTACATCGCCTTTGCTTTGATAGGATGGATACAAATTCTGATGCTTATGCTTCATGCGGTAAGCTGGTTGCATACCTTCTATGTGTTTTTAGCAGTTGCTATCATTTTTGTTGCATTGTTACCACAAGTTAGAAATCAATATAAGAAATGAAAACAAAAACCCCCTTGTATTTTTCAACTCCCGTCTTTCGCCCCCCGTCCCTTCAAACAAAAAAGCCCCGCCACTTTTTAGC
>CAZKHZ010000049.1:0-9228 GCA_964552715.1 uncultured Chitinophagaceae bacterium
GGATTGGTAGCGAAAGCACAAATTGAGAAGGTTGTTATTGCTGCTAAGGTTGTTATTACGTTTTTCATGGTTCTAAATTTTAATGTTATGTCTTCTATTACGCCATCTTGAAAGAAAAGGTTACAAATTCTTTAGAAAAATATTGTGTATTCGATGGGTATTAGTTCTTTCGCAGCGCAAAAACATAATAATGAAGACATTTCAAACACTCCTTACAGAAATTTCGGAAGGAATTTTAACCATTACCATTAATAGAGAAGAGAAACTAAACGCACTAAATGCGCAGTTAGTAGTGGAATTGGGCGAGGCTATAGATGAGTTGTATAATAATGATGAAGTAAAAGCCTGCATCATTACAGGTAAGGGACCCAAAGCATTTGCAGCCGGTGCCGACATTGCTGAGTTCAAGGGTATGTCTAAGGAACAAGGTATTTTTTTAGCAAAGCGCGGTCATGCCGTTTTCAATAAAATAGAATTGTCTCCAAAGCCAGTTATAGCAGCAGTAAATGGCTTTGCATTGGGCGGAGGATGCGAGTTGGCAATGGCTTGTCACATTCGTATTGCAAGCGAAAACGCAAAATTTGGTCAGCCAGAAGTAAACCTTGGTATCATTCCTGGTTATGGTGGTACACAGCGATTGGTACAATTAATTGGCAAAGGAAAAGCATTTGAACTGTTGATGACTGGCGATACCATTGATGCCGTGTGTGCCGAAAGACTTGGCTTGGTAAATGATGTGGTGCAAACCGTTGAACTATTAGAAGTTTGCCGCGCATTACTGCATAAGATAAATGGCAAAGCACCCATTGCAATTTCAAAAGTAATTGAGTGTGTACATGCACATTTCAAAGATGGCATTGATGGATTTGACACAGAAATTGAAGAGTTTAGCAATTGTGTATCAACCGAAGATTTTACTGAAGGCACTAATGCTTTCTTAGAAAAAAGGAAAGCGAGTTTCAAAGGCAAATAATATATAAAGATGAAGAACTTCGCACTTATCGGAGCAGCAGGTTACATTGCTCCACGCCACATGAAGGCAATAAAAGACACTGGCAACACGCTGGTTGCTGCCCTTGATAAATTCGACAGTGTAGGCTTGATTGATTCCTACTTTCCTGATGCGAGTTTTTTTACGGAGTTTGAGCGATTTGATAGGCACGTTGACAAGCTAAATCGCACTAGCAACAAATTAGATTACGTTTCCATCTGCTCACCAAATTTTTTGCACGATTCGCACATTCGCTTTGGGCTAAAACAACAAGCTGATGTTATTTGCGAAAAACCTTTGGTACTAAATCCATGGAATATTGATTCCCTTTCTGATTTAGAAAAAGAAACAGGCAAAAAAGTTTATAATATTCTTCAACTGCGATTACACCCAAGCATTATTGAATTGAAAAAGAGGATAGCAGCAAATCCTCGCAATACCAAATATGAGTTGGATTTAACTTATATCACTTCGCGTGGCAATTGGTATTATACTAGTTGGAAAGGAGACGTAACTAAAAGTGGTGGAATAGCTACTAATATTGGCGTTCACTTCTATGATATGTTGGGCTGGTTATTTGGAAAGTTGCAACAGAATATTGTACACCTGCATACGCACGATCGCGCTGCGGGATTTTTAGAATTTGAACATGCACGTGTGCGTTGGTTTTTAAGCATTAACTACAACACCATTCCTGAAAATGTAAAAGCTAGTGGCAAGCGCACTTATCGCAGTATGATGCTAGAAGGAGAAGAGATTGAATTCAGCGATGGCTTTACTGAGCTACACACTGATAGCTATAAACACGTTCTTGCAGGCAATGGCTTTGGTTTAATGGAAGCAATGCCTTCGATACAAATCGTACATGATATTCGCACACAAACACCACAAGGCTTAAAAGGCGATTATCACCCATTCGCAAAGTTGCCTGCCGAAAAGCATCCATTTGATAAATAAATAATTTTGATATACCGAAGTAAAGCACCTTTAAGACTTGGTTTGGCGGGCGGTGGCACGGACGTTAGCCCATATTCCGACTTGTATGGTGGAGCCATTTTGAATGCCACTATTGGCATGTTTGCTTATGCAACCATCAAGCCCTCAAGCGATAGAAAAATTGTTTTGAATGCCATTGACAGAAATGAGGTTTATACGCTTAACTCTGTGAATGAATTAGAACTGAATGGAAAGTTAGATTTGGCGAGAGGTGTTTACAATCGAATTGTGCGCGACTTTGTAAAACAGCCACTTTCCTTTGAACTAACAACATTCGTAGATGCGCCTCCAGGTAGTGGCTTAGGCTCTTCTTCTACCTTAGTTGTTGCCATGTTAGGCGCATTTGTAGAATGGTTGAAATTGCCTTTAGGTGAATATGATATTGCCCACCTTGCCTACAGCATAGAGCGAGAAGATTTAGCAATGGCAGGCGGCAAGCAAGATCAATATGCTGCAACGTTTGGTGGAGTAAACTACATGGAGTTTTATGCCAATGATAAAGTGATAGTAAATCCACTTCGTGTAAAAGATAAATACCTGCATGAGTTGGAAAACAACCTCATTCTATATTTCACCGAAACAAGTCGTTTGTCAAGCGATATTATTGAAAAACAACGCGAAAATGTGATGCAGAAAAATGAGAAAAGCATTGATGCTATGCACAGCTTGAGAGAACAAGCGCAAAGAATGAAAGAGGCTTTGCTAAAAGGTGAAGTGGATAGCATCGGAGAGATTTTGCATTACGGCTGGCAACACAAAAAGGATATGGCGAGCGGCATCAGCAATCCTCAAATTGATGAATTGTATGAAACGGCATTAAAAGCCGGAGCAACTGGAGGCAAAATTTCTGGTGCCGGTGGTGGTGGCTTTATGTTTTTCTATGCTCCTTACAACAATCGCTACAAAGTAATTGATGCTTTGAATCAATTTGGAGGTAAGCAAATGCGTTACACTTTTACCTCGCATGGCTTAACAAGCTGGACAATATAAATCAGCTATTTGCAATCTTAATTACATCAGCAAACACACCAGCAGCAGTTACTTCTGCACCTGCTCCCGGACCCTTTACTACCAAAGGATATTGTTTGTAGCGTTGTGTAGTAAAGCAAAAACTATTCTCGGTGCCTGCTAATGAATAGAATGGATGCGATTCATTTACTTCTCTCAAAGCAGTTGTTGCTTTGCCATTTTCATAAGTTGCGATATACTTCAATTTGCACTTGTTCTTTTTTGCCTTCAACAATTTTTCTGTAAAAATCTTTTCAGTCTTTTTGAGTTCTGCAAAAAAATCCTCCACAGTTTTCGCTTTGCGACAATTTGCGGGAACAAGATTTTCAACAACAACATTTTTCAATTCTAATATGCTGCCACATTCGCGTGCAAGAATCAGAATTTTACGTGCCACATCCATGCCGCTTAAATCATCGCGTGGGTCGGGCTCGGTATAGCCAAGCTGCTTTGCTTTCAACAATAACTCTGCAAAGCTCATGCCTTCAACAAAATGATAGAAAAGATAATTTAGTGTGCCTGAAACTACTGCTTCAATCTTTAATACTTCATCACCACTCATCAATAAATCATTCAATGTATTTATAACCGGTAAGCCTGCGCCAACATTGGTTTCAAATAGAAATTTAGAATTGTGGCGGACACTTAAATGTTTTAGCTTTTGATAGTAAGAAAGCTTACCCGAACAGGCACGTTTGTTGGGGGTAACAATCGAAATATTTGAAGCCAAAATTTGCTCATAAAATGGAATCGGATTATCACTTGCTGTAGCATCAATAAACACACTGTTCGGGAGGTTGATTTGCTTCATCTTAGCAACAAAACTTTCTATGCTTGCAGCATCACCTTTGTCGCTTAGCTTTTTCTTCCAGTCTTTAATTTCATTTTCATCAAAGTACATTTTTCGACTGTTAGAAATTCCGATTACCCTAACATCCAGCAAATGTTTATCTGAAAGATGTTTGCGCTGTTTTTCAATAATATCTAACACTTTGCCGCCCACCAAGCCGGGTCCTAACAAGAATAAATTCAATACTTTTTTATCGGAAAGAAAGAATGCTTCGTGAAGCGTATTAAGTGCTTTGGTTTGGTCTTTTGAAGCGATTACCGCAGAGATATTTTTCTCTGAAGAACCTTGCGCAATAGCAATGATATTGACACCATTTTTTCCTAATGCTGCAAACATTTTAGAAGCAGTACCTGGCAGGTGTTTCATATTTTCACCTACTATGGCAACTATACATAAACTGCGCTGCAATACTACTTCATCAATTTGCCCAGTTTTGATTTCAAACTGAAATTCTTCTTCAATTATTCTTTTTGCTTTATCTGCTTCTGCTTCATTCATAGCAATACAAATAGAATGCTCTGACGAAGCTTGCGAAATTAAAATCACATTAATTTTTTCGCGTGAGATTGCAGTGAATAATCTCCCCGAAACACCTGCCACACCTACCATTCCACTGCCTTCAACATTTAGCAAGCATATATCGCTTAGCGAAGAAATCCCCTTTACAATATGTGTGGCATCAGTGGATTTATTGCTTATAAGTGTGCCACGAAAAGTCGGATTAAATGTGTTCTTAACCCAAATTGGAATTTTGTTTTTCATTGCCGGACGCATGGTGGCAGGGAAAATAACCTTAGCACCAAAATGCGATAACTCCATAGCCTCTTCATAAGTCATTTCGGGTACAGGAAATGCCTGCTTCACTTGGCGCGGGTCTGTAGTCATAATCCCGTCAACATCCGTCCATATTTCTATTGCTGTTGCTTTTAATGCAGCACCGAAAATTGAAGCGGTGTAATCAGAGCCGCTTCTGCCCAAGGTGGTTGTTTCATCCAATTCGTTGGAGCCGATAAATCCGGTGATGAAGTGAATGCCTTTTTGTTGTTTGAAGTAATTGCGAATCTGCGCATTGGTTATCTCAAAATTTACTTTTGCATAACTAAAATTGCTATCTGTTTTTATCACTTCTCGCGCATCCAAATAGCGTGCGTCCTTCATGCTTTCTTTTGCGGCTTCGCTAACGATATATGCTGAAAGTCTTTCACCAAAACTGATAACCAAATCGCGCGTTTTGGGTGATAGTTCTTTGATGAGTGAAACACCTTTGCAGATGTCGTAGAGTTGGTTTAAGGTTTGAATAACAGTGCTTGTAACCTGCGACTGACGTTTGACATCTACCAACCCTTTTACTGCATCGCAGTGGCGTTTTTCCAATTGCTTGTATATTGGTTTAAAATGTTCTTCACCTTGTAAAGCAGCTTCGCACATGCGAATTAATTCATCTGTTACTCCACCAAATGCCGAAATAACGACTGCCAACTCTTTGTGTTGTTTTTTGATGTCTGAAACAATTTTGATTGCCTCTTTTACTCTTTGTGGTGTGGCTACTGATGAGCCACCAAATTTGATAACACGCATATTGAAAAACTGTGCGTGAAGATGTTTCTTACACCATCAATGTCTTCAATTATTAGTTGAAAAGATGCTAACCAAAAGCAGCAAGAATGTTGTTAGAATAAGACTATCAAGACTTCATTTTGAGAATGAGTACAGCAAGTCAGCATTGCTTTCGAGCGCATTGCCTATTACTATTATGTCTGCTCCGGCATCAAAAATTTCTTTAGCCCTGCCTGCCGAGCGAATGCCTCCACCTACAATTACAGGAATTTTTACGGCTGCTTTTACTGCCTTAATCAACTCGCTTGAAACCGTACTTTCTGCACCACTTCCAGCTTCCAGATATATTAATTTCATACCCAACATTTCGGCTGCAAGTGCTGTTGCCACAGCAATATCAGGCTTATCGTTTGGAATAGGAACTGTTTGGGTTATGTATGCTGTAGATGAAATTCTGCCTCCATCTATCAATAAATACGCAGTGGGAATCACTTCTAAATTGCTCGCCTTAATCAAAGGAGCAGCGGTAACATGTTGCCCAATCAAGTATTCAGGATTGCGACCGCTTACCAGCGAAAGAAAAAGTATGGCATCTGCTTTATCGCTTACCTGAAAATTGCTTCCAGGAAAAATTACTACAGGGAGTTTTGAGTTTTGTTTTAAGTATTCAATCGTGAAATCAAAATTACTTTTCAGCAATAAACTTCCGCCAACTAAAATGAAATCAACTTTAGATTGATTGATATAATTACACAGTTTTTGCAATGATTCCCCTGTTTGTTTATCGGGATCAACCAACACAGCAATTTGCTTGTGCGCGGCTTCAAGAATAGACTGGTAAACGGTGTGCAAGTTTGCCTCCACTTATTTCATGTTGTGAAATACTAAACTTACATCCTCATCCTCCTCCAACTTATCAATTAGCTTAATTACTTCTTCAGCTTGCTCATCGGTTAAACCTTCTTTAAAAAAGTCAGGAATTTTTTCGTAAGTAGCTTCAATAATTTCGATGCCCATTTCTTCTAGCTTCTTTGCAAGACTTCCAAAGTCGTTGAAATCGGAATATGCTAACACAGTATCTTCATCTACCTGCAAGTCGCATAACCCTGCATCAATTAATTCCAACTCTAAATCTTCCACCTGACGATTGCCTTTTGCGAATTTGAACAATGCCAATTTCTTAAACATATAACTTACCGAACCAGAGTTGCCCATTGCGCCACTTAACTTATTGAAGTATGAGCGAACATTGGCTACAGTTCGTGTTGGGTTGTCAGTTTGTGTATCAATTACTATGGCAACTCCGTGTGCGGCATAACCTTCGTAGGTAACGTCTTCGTAGTTGGCAGTATCTTTTTGTGAAGCGCGTTTTATGGCACTTTCAACTCGGTCTTTGGGCATGTTTGCACCCTTGGAATTTTGAATTGCTTGGCGCAATCGCGCATTGGTTTCGGGTGATGCGCCACCCTCTTTAACGGCAATTGCAATATCTTTTCCTATGCGGGTAAAAGCCTTTGCCATAGCTCCCCATCTCTTGAATTTTCTTTCTTTACGATACTCAAACGCGCGACCCATTTCTAATCTATTTTATTCAAAAATGCTGAGCGAAAATAGCAATTTATGATTGGCAGATGCAGGATGCTGGTGGATGATATTCTGAATAATGAAAAAACCGCAGATCAGGGACGAGTGGCTAAGGACAAAGGGCGAAATCTACCATGTTACGCACTCGTGCCTTGGGGATTACAATTTACAAGAAGAATAAGGTAAAAGTAAGTTCAAAACTTTAGGTAAAAATCTTTTGTCAAGGCAATGTATTCGTTGGTGAATGAGTTGTCGGTATTTGATATAGTGAGTGTGCTTTCCGTAAGCATTTTTTGGTTTCTCGACAATTCAATAAGTGATAGATAAGCAGCTTTACCTGCTATTGAAATCACATCCGTTTTGTTGATTACAAATAGATTCTGTTTGTCTGCTTCCTTTCTAAGCAACAAAAAATTGAAAGCTGGGATTGCGATAAATGCACTGCCGTTGTTATTCAGTAAATTATTTATGCCGTTTATTAATTCAGCATAGTTTAAAGTAACACTGTGTTTGGCAATATTCTTTTGAGGGTTCTCTGCTTTCAAATCATCCACAAAGTATGGCGGGTTGGAGATGATGGCATCATACTTTCTGTCAACAACAAAGTTTTGTAAAGCACAGTGGTACGCGTGCAATCTATCGCTCCATTTACTGTTGGCAAAATTTTCTTTTGCCTGCAAAAAAGCATCTTCATCAATATCTATTGCATCTACCATTGCTAGTGAATTTTTTTGCGCCATCATCAATGCAAGCACACCAGTGCCAGTGCCAATATCCAATATTGTTTTTACAGAATTTACTTGTGCCCATGCGGCAAGCAACACGCCATCAGTATTTACTTTCATGGCGCATTTGTCCTGAATTACATTAAAATATTTGAATTGGAATGCTTTGCGGTTCATTGTTTCAAAAAGGAGATTAAAAACCAAGATTGACCCTGCAAAAATGCAATTCTGACCTATCCCGAAGCTATCGGGAGACGAAGTAGTTACGCAACCGTGACCTTTACGCTTTTGCCTTTAATTTTTTCTCCGCTGATGTTCTTTAAAACACTGCTCACTTTCGAGCGAAGCACTGCTGGATAGGCACAAAAATCTTTCACTTCTATCAAACCTAATTCTTCCTTTTCCAATTTTCCGACCTTTGCCAAAAAGCCTACAATATCCATTTTGTTTACCTTATCTTTTTTGCCGCGATTGACGCTCAGCGTTGCCCATTTAGGTTTTGCTGGCAAGGTTTTATTTGATTCAATCACCAATAATTCTATGTCTTCCGCAATATATTCGGGTGCTTTTTCTTCATCAGTAAGAATCAAAAAAGCGTTGCCTTCTTTGCCCATGCGGGCTGTGCGCCCGTTGCGGTGAATGTAGGTTTCTTCGGTGTGTGGTTTTTGATAATGGACAATGTTGGTGATGTTTGAAATATCCAAACCCCGTGAAGCTAAATCTGTTGTTACCAGAATATTCACGCTGCCGTTGCGGAACTTGCAAAGTGCCAATTCGCGCTGTTGCTGATCAAGCCCGCCATGATAGCTTTCGTTTACAATATCGTGTGCATCAAGGTGACTGCTGATACGCTCTACCACTTCGCGATGGTTACAAAAAACAATACTCTGTTCATCGGCAGCAAAGGAACTGATGAGTTTCAGAAACACTTCCAATTTATCAGTGTCTTCGGAAGGAACAATTTTTAACTTCAAACCTGCCGACTGATTTACAAGCTGTAAATAATTGAGCGTTTGTAGATTTTGCACGCCAATAAAAGCAGGGATTTCTATAGCCTGAGTTGCCGATGTAAGCACTCGCTTTTTCAGGTTTGGCAAATGGCGTACGATATAGTCCATATCATTTTTAAAACCGAACTCAAGCGACTTGTCAAACTCGTCAAACACGATGGTGTTGATGGTGTTTACATCAAAAGATTGGCGATTGATGTGGTCGGTAATTCTGCCGGGCGTGCCAATTAAAACCGCAGGTGGTACAGATAGATTATTGATTTC
Source organism: uncultured Chitinophagaceae bacterium (assembly GCA_964552715.1). Taxonomy (GTDB): domain Bacteria; phylum Bacteroidota; class Bacteroidia; order Chitinophagales; family LD1; genus UBA7692. Next base: position 8,986 of record CAZKHZ010000049.1, read on the forward strand.
AATTTTTACGGGATGACCGCCATAGCAACAGCTTACCCTAAAATCAGTTTTCATACTTTTAAAAACACCTTCAATCTGCAAAGCCAACTCGCGCGATGGCACAAGAATCAGCACCTGAACGATATTTTCTCCAGCTTGTAATGTTTGAAGAATAGGCAACAAAAACCCAAGCGTTTTGCCGCTGCCCGTTGGTGAAAGCAGGAGTAAATCATTGGCTTGCTGAAATGCTTTTTGCATCTCTAC
>CAZKHZ010000049.1:9328-20097 GCA_964552715.1 uncultured Chitinophagaceae bacterium
GCCCAGTTCTCTCTGTCCAAACTTCTGAATTGAATGGCTTCGGCAAGGTGTTCAGGTTTAATATCATCGCTGGCGGCAAGGTCTGCAATAGTACGCGACACTTTTAATATTCTGTCATACGCTCTTGCACTTAGTTGCAGACGTTGCATTGCTTTACTCAATAATGTGCGACTAATATCGCTGATGATGCAAACTTGCTGCACAGTTTGCGCCTCCATTTGTGCATTGCTGTGAATGGATTTTTCTTCAAACCTCTTTGCTTGAATTTCTCGTGCGCGCAATACTCTTTCGCGAATCGTATTGCTGTCATCGGTTCTTCTATCGCCCGAAAGTTCTTTGAAGGCAACGGGCGTAACTTCCACATGTAAATCTATGCGGTCTAAAAGCGGACCCGAAATTTTATTCAAGTATTTCTGCACCACACCGGGGGCGCAAACACAATCCTTTTCAGGATGGTTATAGTAGCCGCAGGGGCAGGGATTCATAGAAGCAATCAACATAAAACTTGCAGGGTAAGTAACCGAGAACTTAGAGCGCGATATGGTAACTTGTCTATCTTCCATCGGCTGACGCATTACTTCCAGCACCGAGCGCTTAAACTCGGGCAATTCATCTAAAAATAAAACGCCATTGTGTGCTAAAGAAATTTCGCCCGGCTGTGGATTGCTGCCACCGCCCACCAGCGCAACATCGCTGATGGTATGGTGCGGAGAGCGAAATGGTCGCTGAAAAACTAGCCCTGTGTTTTTTGAAAGCCTGCCTGCAACAGAGTGAATTTTTGTTGTCTCTAAAGCCTCGGGCAAAGTAAGCGGAGGAAGTATAGTTGGAAGTCTTTTTGCCAACATGGTTTTGCCCGCTCCAGGTGGACCAATCAAAATCACATTGTGTCCTCCGGCTGCGGCAATTTCCATGGCGCGTTTTATATTTTCTTGCCCCTTTACATCCGCAAAATCAAACTCGCTTGTATGTTGACTATCGCTGAATTCAGCGCGGGTATCAATCTCGGTTTTTATAAGTTTTACATCGCCTCGCAAAAAGTTTACCACTTCTGTAAGACTCTCTACACCATATACCTCAAGGTTGTTTACTATAGCCGCTTCGCGGGCATTTTGTTTTGGCAGAATAAGTCCTTTGTAACCTTCCTTTCTTGCTTGAATAGCAATTGGTAAAGCACCTCTCATCGGCAGTATTGTTCCATCTAAACTTAACTCGCCCATGATAATGTATTTGCTCAATTCAACTTCAGGAATTTGATCGTTGGAAGCAAGGATACCAATTGCCATTGGCAGGTCGTAAGCCGAGCCTTCTTTGCGCACATCAGCCGGAGCAAGATTGATTACAATTTTGGTGCGGGGCATTTTGAAACCATTGTGTTTGATGGCGGTCTCCATGCGGTGCCACGATTCTTTCACGGCATTATCGGGCAAGCCAACCATAAAATAATTTAATTGCCCGTCACCGCTGCTAACTTCAATAGTAATAGTAGCTGCATCTACGCCATAAACTGCGCTGCCATAAGTTTTAACGAGCATAGTCTTTTAAATGGTTTTGTTTAGAACAAACCAAAGTAATTTTTTTGAATAAACTGGCAAGTTTGAAATATTATGAAATCAATTAGTATGAATCGTCAGTCAACATCACGAAAGACCATGTGATTAAAATAAATTTACTTTTAGTGCAAAATTATTGCTTTGTCGAACCCACTTTTGAGTATTATAGTTCCTTGTTTTAATCCACCTGATGGATGGTTTGAAAAATTAGAGTCCAATGCTATTTTCTTAAAAAGTAATGGTGTAGATTTTGAATTGATACTTGTGAATGATGGAAGCACAAAGCCGCTTCCTCAAAACTTACAGCAAAAATTAGACTCAGTTTGTAAGAATATATTTATTTCGTACGAGCAGAATATGGGTAAAGGATTTGCTGTAAGAAAAGGTGTAGAAATCTCTATCGGAGAGGTGATAATTTATACTGATATTGATTTCCCCTATAGAATGGAACATGTAATAGATGTTTTGGAAAAGGTACAGAGTGGTAGTAATGTTGTAATAGGTGTGAGGTCGAAATCCTATTACACAACCCTTCCTGCTATGCGAGTAGTTATTTCAAAATTACTCCGCTTTCTAATTTCCTTTATGATGCAAATTCCAACGGACGATACTCAATGCGGATTAAAAGGTTTTGATAGAAAAGGGAAAGAGATTTTTCTACTGGGCAATATAAATCGTTACCTATTTGATATGGAGTTTGTGAAACTAGCTGTTAGAAATAATCTTAAAGTAGAAACTACAATAGTATATCTAAGAGAAGGTGTGGTAATGGCGCAAATGCCCTTGAGTTTATTGTTCAAAGAGGCTTTGAATTTTATACGAATACTATTTATTTAAAACGCACTATTCAAAAACCATTCTTAATACATCAGGCGATTTTAAATTGCCAAACCCTTCAATGTGATGTTTGTAATACAAGATTAAATAATTCAATAAAGTATTTCGCTCTTGGCTATTTGAAAGCAAGGGCTTTGATTCAGTATAATTCACCTCAATCAAGTCTGAAATAAACTTGCTGTATGGACTACCAACCGCACCAATGCCCGAAAGTGCTGTACTAACAAATGCTCCTTCCTTTAAATCAAATAAGGGTGTTATAGAAGTAAAATTACCGTGTGGTTGAAAGCCAATATACGAGGATAGTTTTATCAAAAACATTAAATGAAAATCAGGATTCAATTCCCTTGTTTCATCTAAAAAAATAAGGCTCTCAAACACAAACACAAACAACTCATGATTGGATTCGTGAGGGTGCAATGTTTTATTTAATACTTCCATCATCAATTGCGCCATGCTTGATTTGCGAATGTCAAAAGGGATTGAAGTATAGGTTTGTAAGCGGTTTATTTCTTTGAGTCTTTGTAGATTTTTATTGTCGCGTTGGGTGGCTTCTATTTCAAGTATGGTAAGTGGTTGTAACAACGAGGCTTTGCTTTTCCCCTTTGTTGTTCGTACGCCATTTACTATGTATGACATTACACCTTGCTGCTCGGTAAATAACTTGCAGATAACACTAGTTTCAGAGTATTTGATGTTTTGCATAACAATGGCGCGAGTGGTGAGTTGCATGCAATTATTTGGCAGCGTGTTTATACAACACAAATTCATTATTGGTAAAAATCGGAGTTAATCGGTTATTGCAATACGCAATTAATGAGTCGAAGTGTTCATCGCTTGTAGTATGTGTCTTTAAAAAATAATTTATACCAAGTTGTTCAAGTTGTTTATAGCTTTCATCAGGTGGCTTTGTCCAGCTGTTGATCGTGGTTTTCTTTCCTGTAAAAAGTGTTAGTGCACGTGGCTTTGGAAACACAACCACCTCGTTGTTTTGTACATTATTATGAATAAACTCAAATGTTTCTTTTGCATTTACGGTAGTTGGTCCAGGTAGTGCTTCGTGCCTTATCGAATACAAATACTCAACGTGATTTTTATAGATAGAAATAAAAAATACTGCGGCACAAATTCCCAAAAACCATTTCACCTGTCTATTGCGGAAAAGAAATAGAAAACCTTCTGCTGTAAACAACACTAAAAAGCAATGAATAGGTATGAGATATCTATAATCAGAAACTATATTCACTGATAAAATCAGCAATAAATAGGTAAACGTGAAAAAAGCCCAATAGTCTCCTTTTAAAAATCTCTTACTAAAACCAATAGTAAATAGGAATAAAAAAAATACGGTTATAACAAAACTTACATCCTGCATCTTGCCATCATGAGAAGAATAAAGCGACACCAAATTTGCATAATAATGGAAGTAGTTATCCTTAATGATATTGCCGATTCTATCAATATGTAAATGGACTATTGCCCACGAAGGATAATCAATAGATGAAGGGAAAATGAAGTAGGTTACAATTACATAAACAAATAAACCTGTTGAAGTTTGTATAGCCCACCATTTTAATTGGTCAAGGTCGTTATTGCGAAAAAGGTGTTTAAAAAAAATACTTCCAAGCATAGCAAGTGGCGCAACCACAACTACGTTTCTGGTAAGCATCAAAAATCCGAAGAGAAAGCCTAGAAATACCGAGTTAAAAAGATATTGTCTTTTAAGTTGCAACAAAAGCAATACAAGTAATCCAATAGTAAAAGGTATATCTGAAGTAATAAGTAGCTTCATCCAAAACATAAAATTTGGGTAGAAACCTATGAATATGAGCAATATTGCAGAAACTGCTGATAAATGATTCTTGAATATTATTGCTGATAAAATCATTACTATACAAAACGCCAATGACATCAGCATCACGTATGGAGCCATAGATTCTAAGCCAAACAAACTTACTAGTGGAGCGAGTAATAGTGAAAAGCCTACTGGTGCAACTGGTGGCAGTGTATTGTCAGGATTGGCTATAAAGTTTGTTTGATAGGGGCTAATACCTATGCTAATGTTTTTTGCTTGAAGCAGATATTGTGCAAAATCATCTCCCCAATGTTGTTTATCGCCCGTGTTTAGTAATAGCATTGGCATACACATTGCCAATACAAAAATTACCCAGTAGTACTTTTTCAGCAGATAAACTATCATAATGAACGGTGGCGAATATAGCGAATGGATGTATTGCGAAATCATTGAAACCGATTTATAGTTTTGCATCATCGCATTGTCATAATGGCTATTAAAAAATCAATTGCATTTTTATCATTGTGGAGCATAGTGATATTGCTTTATTTCAAAGCATGGAATTGTGGTTTAGTATTTGATTTTGTTGATTGGTGGGGCATCTATAAAACTAAAGGGTAGGTCGGTTTTCCGACTGGATATCCTGATTTAGCAATCCGTTATTTTTTACATTTGGTTTCGCTTCCTATTTTTAATGCTTTTGGAGTAAATTCTCTGGCTTGTTTTTTACTTTTCACATTCTTACATTCTGTTGCTGCATTTATAGCAGCAACAGTGTTTTCAAGTTGGCTAAGTGCGGCAGCAGTTAATAATAAGTCGCTGATGATAATTTTTGGTGTGCTTTTATTTATCACTTCACCGTTTCATACCGAAGTTGTTGTTTGGAAAATATGTTTGCTATATCTGATTGCGCTAAACGCTATCCTTTTGATGTTACTTTCTTTTACACGGTTTACCCAAACGGGCAAAAAGATATGGATTGCAGTTTACTATTTTGTATTTATTTGCTCTCTACTTACACATGAGATTTCAATGTTTTTTATTCCAGTAGTTGCTATAGCTATTATCAAGTTTAGATTTGGATTTTTTACTAATATCTCGACAAAAAATGGCTTGACAATATTTGTGCTTCCAGCTATATTTTTTGTATCTGTATATTTATTGCTGAACAAAATTATGATAGGTGTTTGGCTAGGACACTATGGAGCCGATGTTCACTTTAATTTTGATATAATTCTACTTACAAGCACGTTCACCAAATATATTTTGAAGTTTATTCTCCTTAGCCAAAGCTGGAGTTATGAGTGGAAGCATAATTTTTATTTGATATTAGAGAAGCCCGAAGTTGCCTACACTTTACTTGTACTTTATTCCTATGCCCTTTTGTGGTTATTGTTTAAAAAAATGAAGCCAATAAATACTATTTGCATGGTGTCTATTACCTCATTTTGCATTTTGATTGCTCCTGTACTCAACCTCTATTTTCTAGACTGGATTCCTATTCATGGAGATAGATTGGGATATGTGGCATCATTATTTATTTACTTTTCAGCGGCATTTTTCTTAATTAGTAAAGCGGGCTTAAAAGCTCTTTTTATGATTCTTCCTTGGTTAGTTTTTAATTGTTTCTTTTTACAAAAAACATTGCAGGATTGGAGAGATAGCGAAGATACAATGACAAGCATTCACAGTAATTTTGTGTGGCAGAAAGAAAAGCAGATTTTTTTACTTGCCGTTGCCGATAACTTTAATGGCGCTTACATGTATCGCAATATTACCCCAAGCCCGTTTGCAGAAACAATGATTATGAAATCTAGCAATGAAGTTAGAGGTAAGACGAATGATATTTTGCGATTTAATATGTTTAAAAAAACGGATGGAGTTGCCGTGAAAATTGTGTCAGCAAACGATGTGCAATTGACTTTTACAGGTGATTGCAGTTGGTGGTGGTGTAGAGATGCAAACGGTTTTGAAACTAATGACTACACAGTAAAAATTAGTAATAACATTGCAAGTATCTACTTTAAACACAAACCTGAAGGTGCAGTGTATCTTTACCAGCAAGGGAGTGTTCTAAAACAACTTGAAAAATTTTGATAAAACTGAAAAATGCTTTTGCCTTTTTGTTGTTTGTAGGACTATCACTGATTGTGTTTTTTCAAATTGCCGGAAATGGTTTTGTAGCAGATACAACTGGTTGGATTATTCAATATCAAAAATTAGGATGGAAAGGAATATTTAATTCATTTGAAGATAAATCGCTACATCATATCTATCATTTGGCAACATTTCTAATTTATAAAATATTTGGATTTAATCAGTATGCATGGTGGCTTATTTTTGGTGGATTACATGGCTTTAACGCTTATTTGGTTTTTCGATTTGTTAATCTTTTGCTAAAACGTTGGCAGTATCAGTCGCCAATGTTTATTGCATTCGGTTCTGCAATTCTTTTTCTTTTATCTCCGTACAGTGCTGAGCCTGTTATTTGGTCGGCTACAGTTCATTATCTTATTGCTACCGCTGGCATATTGATTGCTTTGTTACTCACACTTAAGTATGCGTCAAAGCCAAAATGGACAACACTTATATTGATACATTTGAGTTATTTAGTAGCACTTTTTGCGCTTGAAATTACATTCGTATTACCCTTCATTTTAATTATGCTTTTATTGCTCACACCATCATTAATATGGAATGATAACAGTAAAAAAGTATGGTTCAATATTATATTCGTTCAGATTGCATTAATTGGAGTTTATTTTTTTTTGAATCGTATAATATTAGGTAAGTGGGTAGGGCACTACGGTGCAGAAGATCACATTGGTGTAAGTGTTCCCTTTCTCGCTGCAAATTTCACAAAGTATTTATTTAAGCATCTGTTGTTTTCGCAATTTTGGGAGTATCCGAAACGCGAACATTGGTACAATCTTTTCGAAAATGGTAGTGTCTCTAAACTTTTACTTTCGTTTTACTGTATTGCAGGAGTGCTCTTGCTTTTCTTTAGAGAGAAGCTACTTAAAAGTGTTCAGACAATTGGCTTAATGATAGTTCTGTTCGCAGTTTCATTGCTTCCCGTAATCAGTCTTTATTTCAATTTTCTTGTGTTGAATGAATGTGATAGAATGAGTTATTTTTCAGCAATTTTCAGTAGTATTTTTTTGTCACTGCTAATTGCTCATACTGGGAAATATTTGCGCGCTCCTGTTTTAATAGCACTGGTGTTTATTAGCTTTACCTTTTTAAAAATAAACATCAACAGCTGGAGAAACTCTATTGATGTTATGAATGGTTTAGTACATGATTTTAAATGGAAGGACAAAAAAAATGTAGTCGTTTTAGGTATTGCAGATAACTATCAAGGTGCTTACGCGTCTCGTTCTTTCAATGGTAATGAAAATTTTAAAGATGTTTTCAGAATGTATCAAATTCCTGTTTCAGCGAATATTATTGAAGTGCTTAATTTCAATATGATTAATAAAAGCGATTGTATGATGTCAGAGGTTATTTCTCCTACAGAGGTAAAAATAGCTTTTGCACAGGGCGGTAACTGGTTTTGGTATAATGGAATTGGCGCAAGCAGTTATGAAAATGATTTATACAAAGTTGAAATTGACGAATGGAGTTCTTCCTATATTTTTACCCAAAAGGCAGTACTACAAGATGCTGTTTATATTTATCAATGTGGCAAAACATGGAAAGAAGTTAACTGGTAATAACCCTTAATAATGAAGACTTATTCAATCTCCGAAATCTCAACAATAATTAAATCAAAAGTCATTCAGCAGGGCAGTTCAGAGTTGCATGTTGCGCACTTACTCACCGATAGTCGAAAACTTTCATCGCCAGCCGACACCTTGTTTTTTGCTATCAGTGGCAATCGTTTGGATGGGCATAATTACATTGAAGAGCTTTACAAGAAAGGTGTGCGCGCATTTGTCATGAGCAAAGAAATTGCTTTTGATAATCTTGATGGGGCGAGTGTTTTATTGGTAACAGATGCTATTGAAGCCTTGCAAAAAGTTGCAGCGCATCATCGAGCCAGGTTTGAATGTCCTGTAATAGGTATCACCGGCAGCAATGGCAAAACAATTGTGAAAGAGTGGCTGTATCAATTGCTGCATGAGGACTGTAATATTGTGCGCAGCCCTAAGAGTTACAACTCGCAAATTGGGGTGCCCCTTTCTGTGTGGCAGATGAATGAAACGAACACTTTGGCTGTTTTTGAAGCGGGCATTTCAGAGCCTGCAGAGATGGACAAACTGGAAAAGATTATTCATCCAAACATTGGAATCTTTACCAACATTGGCGATGCGCACAACGAAGGGTTTTTGAATATTAAGCACAAGACCAAAGAAAAGCTACAGCTTTTCAAACACAGCGATGTGCTGATATACTGTAAAGACCATGCGCATATTAACGGAGCTATTGCCGAGGTAAATTCTGTAAACAACCGAATCAAAACATTTTCGTGGAGCAGCAATGCCGATGCGGATGTAAAAATTACGAGTGTGATGCAGGCTAACAACAATACATTCATTTCGTATTTCTACAATCATCGTGCGTTCGATTTTGAGATACCATTTTCTGATAAAGCTTCGGTGGAAAATGCTATTCACTGTGCTGCTGCTATGTTGTATCTCGGTATTGAACCAAGTGTAATTGCTTTACGCATGAAATCGCTTTCGCGCATTGCTATGCGTTTGGAGATGAAAGATGGCATCAACAATTGTATTCTTATTAATGATAGTTACAACTCAGACTTTGGTTCTATTCGCATTGCAATTGATTTTTTAAGCCAGCAAAATCGCCATGCAAAACGCACTATTATTTTGTCGGATATTTTGCAAACCGGTGAAGGTGAAATTGAATTGTATGAACGCATTGCAAAAATTATTGAGCATTCTGGAATTCAAAGATTTATTGGTGTTGGTGCTGCATTGATGCGACAAAAAAGATTGTTTGAAAAAAACATAGGGCTTGAATCAAGTTTCTTTGTTGATACCGAAACATTTCTAAAAAACTTCGACAGTTCAACTTTTAATAATGAAGCTATTTTATTGAAAGGCGCGCGCAAATTCAGGTTTGAAATAATTTCAAAATTGCTGGAGAAGAAGGCGCATGAAACTGTTTTAGAAATTAACCTGAATGCCATTGCACACAACCTGAAAAGTTATCAAAACGCTGTAAAACCAGGCACTAAAATTATGTGCATGGTAAAGGCTTTTGCTTATGGCAGCGGCAGTTATGAGGTGGCTAATGTTTTGCAGTTCAACCGTGCTGATTATTTGGCGGTGGCATACACCGATGAAGGAATTGAGTTGCGCAGAAACGGCATTCATTTACCCATTATGGTGATGAACCCCGAGCAGAGAAGTTTTGAGGCAATGATTGCGCATAAGCTTGAACCCGACTTATACAATCATAGAATTTTTGACAGTTTTATTGAAACACTCAATTTGGTTCAAGCCAACGGTGGCGAGCCTTTTCCTATTCACATAGAGTTAGAAACAGGTATGCACCGCCTGGGTTTTGAAGCTGATGATATTCCTTTGCTGATTCAAAAACTTACTGCAAACAATTCTGTAAGAGTAGCTTCTGTTTTTTCGCACCTTGCTGCGAGCGAAAACGAGCAGGAAGACAGCTACACCAAAAATCAGATTGCAATTTTTGAAGCATATTCATCGCAAATTATTAAGGCATTAGACGATAAGCCGTTGCGTCATATTTTGAATTCTACTGGCATCACGCGACATGGGGATGCACAGTATGATATGGTGCGCCTTGGCATAGGATTGTATGGCATTGACGATAGTGCCGTGTTACAAAAAAAGTTGTTGCCTGTCAGCACATTAAAAACAACTATTTCTCAAATTAAACATTTGAAGAAAGGAGATACAGTGGGCTACGGAAGAATAGGAAAGGTGGATAAAGACACAAGCATCGCAACGGTTGCGATTGGCTATGCCGATGGCTTGAGCAGACGGCTGAACAATGGAGTTGGCAGCATGATGGTGCGCGGAAAATCGGTGCCGATAATTGGCAATGTGTGTATGGATATGACGATGTTGAACATCACCGATATTGCTGATGTAGTGGAGGGCGATGAGGTGATTGTGTTTGGAGAGAACCCAAGTATTCTAAACATCGCAAAGGCGGCAGAAACTATACCTTATGAGATACTTACGGGCATTTCGCAAAGAGTAAAACGCATTTATTTTGAAGAGTAAATCACATCTATTTTAAACATGCAAAACTTTTGGGCACTATTGGCATTGGCTGTTGCTCCGGCAATTTATTTATCCATCGTTATTTATGGTCGCGACAAATATGACAGAGAGCCTAAGCGCATTTTATTGGTGGCTTTTCTGTGGGGATGTTTTAGCGTGGTGCCTGCGCTTATTTTGGAAACTTTTTGGGGCGGGCTAGGCTTTGGCATTTCAGGCAATTTTATTGGCACGGCTATCTATGCTTTTGGGGTGGTTGCCTTAAGCGAAGAGTTGAGCAAGTTTGTGATGTTGCGATTGCACGCTTATCGCAGCTCAGAGTTTAATGAGCCATTTGATGGCATTGTGTATGCTGCGTTT
>CAZKHZ010000050.1:0-19928 GCA_964552715.1 uncultured Chitinophagaceae bacterium
ATATAAGGTAGTAGATTTATTATTATAGATTTATTTTATATAAAATAAATAATGCTGTAGTTTAAATAGCATTTTTTAATAAATATTATGTAAGACTATATATAATACAGCTTTATATTATTAATAATAGATGAAGCTATAACATTCCCGCTGCGAATGTGCAACAGAAAATGGACTCTAAAATATTCCAATTGGCAATAGAGTCATGCACAGTCTCTCGAAAAGCTTGCAGCTTCAAATGGTGATACTTTTATTACTGATAGTAAAGTTCTATTAGCTATTCGAGCAACACTTTGGGCTTATGCAAAAACCCTGTTTTATAATTTAAAAGAAGAGCTGGTGTAATAAGACAACTTTCATAATTCAAGAATATTTTACTCCTATTCCTAACTTCCATAATTAAGTCAGGGCTGTATTTCATTTATTGCTAAACAAATTCTAAAAACCACACATTTGCAGCATGACCAAAAAGCAGCGTGTAGATTTTATTACAACCAAATTAGAAGCCCTTTTTCCCACAACACCCATCCCGCTCGACCATGCTGATGCCTATACATTGCTTATTGCCGTGCTGCTTTCGGCACAATGCACCGATAAGCGCGTGAACCAGGTTACACCTTTTCTTTTTGCCAAGGCAAAACACCCCATGCAAATGATAAAACTTTCGGTAGAAGAAATCCGCGACATCATCAAACCCTGCGGACTTTCGCCTACTAAGTCGAAGGCAATTTGGAACCTGTCGCACATAATATTAGATAAACACAAGGGCGAAGTGCCCGATACTTTTGAAGACCTAGAAGCCCTGCCCGGTGTGGGGCACAAAACGGCAAGTGTGGTAATGAGTCAGGCGTTTGGCGTGCCTGCTTTTCCTGTTGATACACACATTCATCGCCTGATGTATCGGTGGAAATTAACCAATGGAAAAAACGTGGTGCAGACCGAGTTGGATGCCAAAAAACTTTTCCCCAAATCACTTTGGAACAAACTTCACCTGCAAATTATTTTCTTTGGGCGCGAACACTGCCCCGCGCGCGGTCATGTAACAGACAATTGTCCGATTTGCAGCGTGGTGGGCGAAAGGTAATTTTAGAAGTATGAGATTGATTTTAGATTTTAGAAGTATGATTTTAGATTTAATTGCTTTCAAATTTATTTCAATCACATTTCTAAAATCTAAAATCTAAAATCACCAGATGTATTCACGCTCCCGAAATATTGTTGTTGCCATTCTTGCTTTGATGCTGGTGGGCGGAAAGTAATTTTAGATGTATGAGATTGATTTTAGATTTTAGAGGTATGATTTTCGATTTTAGAAGTATGATTTTAGATTTAATTGCTTTCAAATTTATTTCAATCAAATTTCTAAAATCTAAAATCTAAAATCACCAGATGTATTCACGCTCCCGAAATATTGTTGTTGCCATTCTTGCTTTGATGCTGGTGGGCTTGTTGTATCTTTTGATACCGGGCTATCGTTGGGCGGTGGAAGAAATAGGTTTCAAGAATCTTAATTTGGTAAAAAAGATAGAAGAAAAACGCAGGCGCGATAACCTGCCGCCACTTACGGTACACGAAAAGCGCGCGTTTAAAATTGAGAACTACTACTACATGCAACTCATCAACAATAGTACTCCGCAAAATGCAGTGATATTGCTGCCACCGCGCACTGCCACGCAAGGCACACGGCACACTTTTTTGGGCGAATCGGAGTGGGTGGCATACTTTATTTATCCCCGCCTTTGTGTAGGTGAGGATGAAAAAGAAAAGCTGCCCAAGTTGTATAAAAAAGTAACGCACGTTGCCATCATCAAGGGATGGGGGCTCGATAAGCTCAAATATGTTCCCACAGAAAAGGAGGAGGAAATTGTTTTGCCCATTAATAAAACAACAGAGTAAATCATGAGCATATTGTTTGGCATACTCTTATTGTTTCTATCGGGCTGGCTGATACTAAAAAAGTTGGGCGTAAAAATTCAACCCATAGAAATGCTTGCATACTCCTTGCTTACAGGTATTGGCTTACAAAGCTTTTGGATGTTGTTGTGCGATGTGATTAATATTCAATTTTCGCAGTCGTTGCTTTCGGTTTTCAACCTTGGCTTCATAGTTATTCTTGCTGATGTTGATGCAGTCAAAAAATTTAATTACGAACAATGGCTTAAAGAAAAAGCGGCTGCACTGAAGCAAAAATTCCTTCAACCCGACCTTGGAAGTATGTTGTTGTTTGCCACATTAGCAGGCTTGTTCTATTTAATTGCAGTGAAGGGTTTGTTCTGGCCCACCAGCGAACACGATGCCATTGGCACATTCGATAAGCTTGGTATTTGGTTTGCTTTAGAAGGCAAAATTCATGTATCGCTTTATGATGTAGGCTTGCAAGGGGCAGGGGGAATTTACCCGCCATTGTTTCCATCTGCCATTGCTTATTGCTATTTATTTGGTGGCGATAACCCCAAGATTATCTCGCTGCTTTTTTACGTTGCCACGCTTACTATTTTCTTTTTTTCATTGCGCAAATACAACACGGTGTTCGGTGCGGCATTGTTTACATTAATTTTAGGCTGGGCACCAGAGTTTTATTCCCACGCAGCATTGTTGTTGAGCAATTTGCCTGCTGCAGCATATATCACAGCGGCTTCATTAAGTCTTTTTATTTGGTGGAAAGAAAAAGACCAATCGTATTTCACATTGAGTTGCGTGATGATTGCACTTTCGCTTTGGCTACGTCAGGATTTGATACCGTTTGCAGCGGCTGGTGGATTAATCGTGTTGTGGTTTGCTATCAAGCACAAGGGCTGGAAACAACTATTGATTTATGCAGCATCTGTGTTGATTCCATTTGTTACCTGGAGTTTGTATGTAAAATACTCGCTGCATCTCTCTGCTGCCGAAAGATTTGGTGCAGGCAGTTTTATCACATTTGCCAAATTGAAAATTGCAGGCGCATATCTGTGGGCATACCTCGGCTTTGGTCAGCAAGGCGATAGCCCTCCGGGCTACTTTTTGTATGGTGTTGCATTCATCTTGCCAGTGGTATTAATAATAGCCAACTACAAAAATATTGCAAAAGACTGGTTAGTAATTCCTGCCTACTTTCTTGTTTCACTAGCATTATACACTTTGATTTTTTTATTGATTGATGAGCAATTGCAGGGCGCAACATTGCAATCATTGATGGAGAGTTCTTTTAAGCGTGGCTTGTTTTGTTTTATGCCTGTACTGCTTTTTTATGCAGGGGCATCTTCTATCTCTATAAAGATTTTTAGCTTGTTGGAAGACTACAGAAACAATAGAGATGTTACTCGGTCTGACCTTGGTCAGACTTAATTTATGAATAGCATTAATGCAAATCAACCAGTCTGACCAAGGTCAGACCGAGTAAAATCCATGCTCTTGAATCACTTCTGCCAACTGTTCAGTAATTTCTTCTTTGCTGATGCCAAACTCTTCAAGCGAATAATCATGGCTTGATTTGTAGTCTTTGTTTCTGTGCGATTCAGCTTCTAATGATTCAGCAAATTCCTGACTTACCTCCCAACCAAAATGATTGTAAATGTTTAGCACTGTTTCCTTAGGTTTTTCTATCAACGTATCATATTTCAAAGAGTAAAACTGTGAAGCATTTAATGTCTTTTTTACCTCATTAAAGTGCTTGAAAAAATCAATGCTACAATTTGCCCATTGCTTGTAAGTAGGATGCGTTTTGGGCATAGCAGGCGAATGAAATCCATACATGGACGAAAACATACTTACCATAGAAGGCACTGCCTGATAAGGATTGCGAGCAATGAAAATAATTTTTGCATCCGGAAAGCGCGAAAGGATACTCTGAATTCTACCACTGCTGTTTACATTTTTAGCAAGATAGGTTTTGTGCTTATCGCGGGCATACACAAATCGTTTCAAAGAACTTTCATAAAACTTCATCATGTTTTCGCGCACATGATTCGGCTGATGGTCAAGCATATAATTGTCCTTTATTAAATGAAAGAAAGGAAACAAAACAAAAATGCCAGAGCTCATCATGCTTTGCGCAAATAGCGCTTCGTCTTCCTCTGCTTTATTAAAGCCCATTTCATGAATATCTTCCCAACCTGCATAAAGTTGATTATCCATTTTGTTCAGCAGTTTTGTAAGCGGGCTGCCGACTGAATCATCCATTCTCTTTATCAACTTCGTAAAGTGAACAAATGAGGCAGCGCAAAAAAGAGTATGCGCAAACTTCATATAGGTAAATCGCTTACTGTCTTTGCTCATCATTCTGTGCAAAAATGTAGTGCCGCTGCGTGGGTTGGCAATAATGAACACAGGAGATTTAATTTCAACTTTGCGATAGTTGTGATAAAAGATTTCATCAATAAGCCGGAACAAAAACAACGATAAATTATTAATAAAAAACAACACCAAAAGAATGATGGTGATGAACCAAAGTCGTGGATTAAAAGTGGTGAATGTATAACGCATACAACGCCCCAACACACTATAGCGAACATAATAAAGCGAAGCAGAACCGTAAACCACCTAAAGTTTTTAGATTTTTGAAGGGTAGAATTGATATTCAAGTAAATCGGCAGCGAATAAATGATTTAGTTCACGCATTGATTACACATCTTTTGTGAAAAGTAGAATGATTGAGTTAAACAGAAATTTTATGCACTTAAACCAACGACAGATATTCCTTAATAATGTAGCCCAAACGAGCGATGCTCCTTTGCTTTTAGAAATTGTGAAAGCAGAAGGAGTTTATCTGTATGAAGCAACAGGGAAGGAAATTATTGACCTGATAAGCGGCATTAGTGTTTGCAATGTGGGGCATAGTCACCCTAAAGTTGTGGAAGCGGTTCAAGCACAAGCTGCGCAACACATGCACTTAATGGTATATGGCGAATTGGTGCAATCGCCACAGGTTAGGTATGCTAATTTGTTAGCGAAGCACCTGCCCCAAAATTTACAAAATATCTATTTCACCAACTCCGGTGCCGAAGCAACTGAAGGCGCATTGAAACTTGCAAAGCGATTTACCGGCAGAACTGAATTAGTTCATTTTAAGAACGCATATCATGGCAGCACACATGGCGCATTAAGTGTAATGGGTGATGAATATTTCAAAGACGCATACCGTCCTTTATTACCCGACACACGAGAATTAATTTATGGAGATGTAAATGGGTTACAAGAAATTTCTTGCCGCACAGCTTGTGTAATTATGGAAACAATTCAGGCAGAAAGTGGCGTTACAGTTCCATCAGTTGAATTCATACACGCACTGCGCAAACGCTGCGATGAAGTCGGTGCATTATTGATTTTTGATGAAATTCAGGCAGGAATGGGCAGAACAGGAAAGCTCTTTGCATTCCAACATTTCGACATAGTGCCTGATGTACTTTTGCTCGCAAAGGCATTTGGTGGTGGAATGCCATTAGGTGCTTTTATTGCATCAAAGGATATTATGAATGTGCTTACTAATAATCCCGTGTTAGGGCACATCACAACTTTTGGCGGGCATCCGGTTTGTTGCGCTGCAGGTGAGGCTGCATTAAATGTTTTATTGGATGAAAAGCTGATTGAAGGAGTAGAAGAAAAGGGGAGGAGCTTGGCGAATTTATTAGTGCATCCTGCAATTAAATCTCTTCACAGAAAAGGCTTGTTAATGGCTTTGGAATTTGAAAGCTATGAACAAAACAAACGCATCATTGACCGTTGTATCGAGTTGGGTGTATTCACAGATTGGTTCCTGTTTGCCTCAAATTGCTTGCGCATTGCTCCGCCACTTATCATCACGCAAGAAGAAATAGAAAAGGCTTGCAAAATTATCTTGCAGGCAATTGATGAAGTTGCTTAGGGATGGTTTGGAAAAATACTCATTGCCATCCTTAATGAAGTTTCAAATTCAGCAACGCTGAAATTAGCTCCAAAGTCCTGCGGATGAAAATAGTTCAGAAGGTTTTCAGTCGGCATGTTGCCAATCAATTCATCTTTTGCCATTGGGCAACCCCCAAAGCCTTTTATGGCAGCATCAAAACGAACACATCCGCTTTGAAAAGCGGCATCTAATTTTTCTTTCCAATTATGTGGAGCAGTATGAAAATGTCCGCCAAATTCCAACTGAGGATAAGCTGCTATCAAGGTTGAGAATAGATAAGAAATAATCTGTGGTTTTGCTACACCAATGGTATCGCTTAGCATGAAAATCTTAATACCCAAACCCGAAAGTTTCGCTACCCATTCAGCAACTATTTCAGGGCTATATGGATCGTTGTATGGATTTCCAAAACCCATTGAAACATAAAGGATAATTTCCTTGTTGTGTTTTGAGGCAAGGTTAGAAATATATGCCACGCGCTTCTCCGCTTCTTTTATATCCGAATTGGTATTGCGCTTTTGAAATGTTTCACTCACCGAAAAAGGAAAACCTAGGTATTTAATTTCTTCAAACTGGCAGGCATCATCAGCACCACGCTCGTTTGCAATGATAGATATTAGAGGCGCACTATCCTCATTCAACTCCAAGCCTTTAAGCACCTTTGCGGTATCAGCCATTTGCGGAATCACTTCATGCGAAACAAAACTGCCAAAATCAATGCAGTGATAACCCACTTTCAAAAGCTGATTGATGTAAGCAATCTTCTTTTCGGTAGGTATAAATTGCTTTATCCCTTGCATAGCATCGCGCGGACACTCAGTAAGTTTTATTTTTGGTAAAGTAGGCATCTTGAAATGAGCGTGCAAGTTGCGCAAGATTTTCAAGCAGGCAAAAAAAACACTCCACACCTTTTATACATTATCCAGAAACATCCTTATGACATATTTCATGTTGGCTTTCGTTAACACAACAATGATTACTTTTAACCTTTAATTTTTAAAATAAAATTTATGAAATACTTAAAACTCATTGCTATTGTATTCGCTGCCATATTTATTTTCAATCAAAACTCCTTTGCTCAAGAAGGAATGGAAGATGTGGTTTACCTCAAAAATGGCAACGTCTATCGAGGCATTATAATAGAACAAGTTCCAGGAGAAAGCATTAAGGTGAAAACTATTGGTGGTAATGTTTTCTCTGTTATGATAGCCGATTTGCAAAAGATTACCAAAGAAGATAAAATTGTTGCCCCAAGTGCTCCTCGTATGGATTATGGCAATAATGATTATGCACAAAGATACTTTTATCATAAAGGTGATTCTACAAAGCAAAAATTCCCACGCAAAAAACGAGGTTACTTTTTTCAATCGCAATTATTGATTGAAGCAATACAGGGCGGTGTGCGCATTGTAAATGGATACAGGTTCAATCGCTTTGCGCAATTAGGTGTAGGTATAGGTGCAGATTTTGTAATTGCTTCTCCATCTGAATTATTCCGAAATATTGATGGTGATGGCTTTCGCGGCAATTACCTTCCGCTATATCTTTATTTTGCTGGAGATATTTTGAAAACTAAAGTTACTCCATTCTATGCCTTTGAAGCAGGATATGCTTGGCGTTTTGGTGGTGGTGGCTTCCCTTTTGGAGGAGGCGGTTTTAATAGTTCAAATATTCGCGGAGGCATAATGGGCGGTGCAGGCTTAGGTGTTAGGTTTAATACAAGACGCAGAGTGAATTTTAGCTTGCTGATGAATGTAAACTTTAAGAATGCAAGGTACAACGAAAGCTTTGTAACCTTTGATATGAACGGAAATCCAATTACGGTTGAACGCAGTATTAGCCAAACACTAATTTTTCCAGGATTAAGATTCGGTATCGGATTTTAATTAGTTCCTAATAGCATCCACAGGTCGCATTCTAGAAGCATTCCACGCTGGAATGAACCCTGAAATTATACCTGTTACTACAGAAATTCCAATGCCGATGGCGAGGTTCTCTGTAGTGATGTAAAACTTAAAATCTGATTTAATAATATTTACCATCACCCATTGCAATGTGCCAAATAGACTTACCACAACTATTAGTCCTGCAATGCCGCCCAATACACAAAGCACAATAGCTTCAAGCAAAAACTCCAGCAGAATATAAATCTGTTTGGCTCCTATCGCCTTCTTGATTCCGATGATGTAAGTGCGCTCTTTAACGCTTACAAACATGATGTTGGCAATACCAAATCCACCTACAATTACCGCAAACAAACCGATGATTAAGCCTGCAATGTTCACGATGCCGAACAGCGATTTTATACCTTCAGAAAACACACTCACCTGATTTACCGCAAAGTCATCATCAATATTTGGCGATAATCTGCGGATGCTGCGCATTGCTCCGCGCACTTCAAATTTTAGTTCGTCAACTGTGTTTCCTTTTTTAGGTGTAAGGGCTAAAAGAGGATCATTCTCCCCATTATAAAGGTTTAAGAAATTACCAACCACCCCATACGGAACCACCACATTATTATCCAAAGTAAATCCGAAAATATCATCGCCTTCTTTTTTCAATAAACCTATTATAGTAACTTTTGTGCCTTCAATTTTTATCTGTCTGCCTTCAATTTCTGTAAACCCCGGAAACAACAATTCAGCCACATTAGAACCAATCAAAGCCACGGGTGAGCTGCCCGTAATTTCTTGCTGGGTAAAATATCTACCCTGCGAAAAATCCATGTTTTTGATTTTGTCATAGTCAAAAGAAGCTCCCACAATTGTAGTTTGTTCCGCAACTTTTTCACCTACCGAAACATTTTTTCCACCCGCATAATATATAATGGCACAAGCGTCAGCACCATTCAATCTATCTTTCAATTGCAACATTTCGCGCGGGTTTGCACTCGGGCGATTGAAGTATCGCCACCACGGGTAAGTATCCGACCAAATCCAAGGCCATTTTTGTACATACAAAACCTCATTACCAAATGAGGCAAGACTATCCTGTATATTTTTCTCTAAAGAATTTACAGCAGTGCGCACACTTACTATGCACAACACACCAATAGATATACCCAAAAGAGAAAGAAAGGAACGCAACCGTGAAGCCTTAATTTCTTCAAACGAAAGGCGAAGACTTTGAGTGAAAACTTTAAAAAGAATTAAAACAGATTGCATGAAGTGATTTACGCAACAATGATAGAGAGATTTGCGAATTGATTCATATTGTATTATTCCTCTCGCATCTGAATCCTCACCTCTCCACTTACATTTCCTTCCTCATCCTAGCAATAGGAATATTAAACTGCTCTCTGTACTTTGCCACTGTTCTGCGGGCAATGTTGTAACCCTTACTTCTCAAAGCATCGGTAAGTTCCTGATCTGAAACTGGATTGTTTTTGTCTTCTGCTAGAATAATATCCGAAAGAATTTTCTTCACCTCTCTTGTACTTACTTCTTCACCCGAATCAGTTGTGATGGATTCGCTGAAAAAGTATTTTAAAGGAAAAGTGCCAAACTCTGTTTGCACAAATTTGCTGTTGGAAACCCTTGAAATAGTCGAAATATCCAACTGTGTTAGTTCCGCTATATCTTTTAAAATCATCGGTCGCAAGCGGGTTTCATCGCCCGTCAACAAATACTCGTATTGCAAATGCAAAATAGAATTCATGGTAGAAAGCAAAGTGTGTTGCCTTTGTTTAATAGCATCAATAAACCATCTTGCCGAATCAATTTTTTGTTTTACAAACTGCAATGCTTCCTGTTGATCTTTGCTGCGCTTTTCCACGTGTTTATAATCGCGCATCATATCCCGAAAACTATTGCTGATGCGCAATTCGGGTGCGTTGCGCGCATTCAAAATAATTGAAAGTTCACCGCTGCTATTCATCAAAATAAAATCAGGAATCACGTAGTGTTCCATCGTTACACCTTCTGAAACTGAATTGCCAGGACGTGGATTTAGATTAATGATTTCCTCTAATGCAGCCTTCAATGTTTCTGAATCTATACGAAGTATTTTCTCCAACCTTTCGTAATGCTTTTTTGCAAACAAATCGAACTGTTCTTTCAGTATTGTTTTGGCAATTTGTGTTGCCGATGTCGGGTTTTCTTTTCGGTTCAATTGAATCAATAAACACTCACTTAGCGTTTGCGCACCCACACCCGGTGGGTCAAGTTGCTGCACAATATCAAGCACTTGTCTCACCTCTTGTTTAGTAGTAGCGATGTTTTGCGAAAAAGCCAAATCATCCTCAATGGATTCTAAATTTCTGCGCAGGTATCCATCTTCTTCTATACTGCCAATTAAATGAAGCGCAATTTGATACTCCTTATCCGACAAAGTCAATAAGCCAATTTGCTCTTCTAAATGGTCGTGAAAACTGCGTGTTACAGCCACCGGTATCGTTTTGTTTTCATTATCTGGATCTGCAAATTCACTTGGGTCGCGCAGTTTGTAATCTGCTATTCCTTCATCATCCTCATCAAAATATTCAGTCATGTCAATATCATCCTCGTGCGAAGGCTCTTCAATAATCTCCGCCTCTTCTGATGTTTCATCGCTTGCCTCACTTTCGGTAAAATCAGTTTCTGTTGTATCTGTAGAAACCTCTTCAAAATCTCCCTCTTCATTGCCTTCTTCCAATGCAGGATTTATCTCCATCTCTTCTTTAATCCTTTGTTCAAACTGCACAATGGGCAATTGCAACATCTTCATCAGCAATATCTGTTGAGGACTAAGTTTTTGCAGTAATTTCTGTTGCAGACTCTGATTAAGCATGTCTGCAAGTTTAGAAAAATCTACCCAATAAAAAATGTAAAAAATACGCTCATTTATTTTAGAGAGGGTTTCTGCTAGTAGATTTTTTTCTTTTAAAGAAATTGCAATCGCTATCCACCAATACGCTCGCTTTTTGGATGAACTGTAGAGCACGAGGGAGCGTGAGAGGTGATGAGTAAGCAGTTGACAAGTGAATACTTATAGGCAGTGAGGCTTTGATAGAAATGGAAGAGGAGGATTGGAGATGGTGCAGATTCTATTTTCTTGTTTGATAATATTTTAAAATCAAACTTTATTACTAGAAATAATACAATAGTTACAAGGATTATTTTGAACAAAATATGCATAACTTAAAAATAAAGTCATCAGTAATAGTGATTGTTTTTATTGTCCATTAACCCTTCTTGCTTGAATTATTTTTAAAAAAAAACAGTATCCATTTACCCTCTCATGCTTAACCTGTACATACGCCTAACTTCTAAGATAGCTTTCAGTTATTATATTTCTCCTATCCAATAATCCCTTTTGAACCCGCTTAGGGAGTAGCGAATTCTTCTCTTTTCAACATTCACTCAATACTCAACTCTGTCACTTAACAAAAATTGACTTGCTGAAAGAAACTTGCAATCCATTATGCCGTCTATATTTGCCGCGTTTTTAACAATCCTATTTTTTGAAACTTAAACTAACAGGCTTTTAATTATGGACATTATCTCATCGTCTCCAAGTAGTGTAAACATTACCGAATTAAACGAGCGCATTAACCGAGAAAGTGCGTTTGTAGATATTTTAAACATGGAGTTGGGCAAAGTAATTGTTGGTCAAAAGTATATGACCGAAAGATTGATGCTTGCCCTGCTTGCCAATGGTCACATATTGTTGGAGGGAGTACCTGGTTTGGCGAAAACCTTAGCTATCAAATCTTTAGCACAGTCTATTCACGCTAAGTTTAGTCGTATTCAGTTTACGCCCGATTTGTTGCCTGCCGATTTGGTGGGTACTATGATTTATAGCCAAAAAGACAATGCTTTTACTGTAAAGCATGGACCGGTGTTTGCAAACTTTGTGTTGGCAGATGAGATTAACCGTGCGCCTGCAAAAGTGCAAAGTGCTTTGTTGGAGGCTATGCAGGAAAAGCAAGTAACCATTGGTGAAAACACCTATAAATTGGAAGAGCCATTTTTGGTGCTTGCTACACAAAATCCTATTGAACAGGAAGGTACTTATCCTTTGCCGGAAGCGCAAGTGGATAGGTTTATGCTAAAGGTAATTATTACCTATCCTAAGAAGGAAGAGGAGCGTATGATTATCCGCCAAAGCATGGAGCCGCAGAGTGCGCAAATAAATGCTGTGGTAAGCAAGGAGCAAATTATTGCTGCGCGCAAAACGGTGCGTGAGGTTTATATGGATGAAAAAATTGAGCGATACATTTTAGATATTGTTTTTGCATCGCGCAGCCCGAAAGAATATAAACTAAGTAAGATGGAAGGTTTGATAAGTTATGGAGGCTCGCCTCGAGCAAGTATCAACCTTGCATTGGCGGCAAAAGCTTATGCTTTTATCAAACGCAGAGGTTATGTAATTCCTGAGGATGTGCGCGCCATCTGCCATGATGTAATGCGCCACCGCATAGGCTTAACTTACGAAGCGGAAGCGCAAAATGTAAGCAGCGAAGAAGTGGTGAGTGAAATTTTGAATGCCGTTGAGGTACCTTAGTGAATTTGCTG
Organism: uncultured Chitinophagaceae bacterium; assembly: GCA_964552715.1. Lineage (GTDB taxonomy): Bacteria > Bacteroidota > Bacteroidia > Chitinophagales > LD1 > UBA7692. Next base: position 12,358 of record CAZKHZ010000050.1, read on the forward strand.
ATGAGGCAATTTGAAGATTTGAAAATGTGTTTCAAGTTTATGTGATGAGCAAATCCGAAGAGAAACGAAAAGCATTAAGACGTATTGAAATAAAGACTCGAAAATTATCTAATCAGGTGTTTTCGGGGAGTTATCATTCTGCCTTTAAGGGAAGGGGCATGAGCTTTAGCGAAGTGCGCGAATATCAATATGGTGATGACATCAGGCAGATTGATTGGAATGTAACGGCTCGTTTACAAACTCCTTATATCAAAGTTTTTGAAGAAGAAAGAGAGCTCACCGTTATGTTGCTTATTGATGTAAGTAGCTCGGGGTTCTTTGGTACAAAAACAGAATTTAAGAATCATATAATGGCAGAAATTGGCGGAGTGCTTGCATTTTCAGCCATTACCAATAACGATAAAGTTGGGGTGATTTTTTTTACCGATAAAGTTGAGAAATTCATTCCTCCTAAAAAGGGAAAGTCGCACATATTGCGCATCATCAGTGAGATTTATGATTTTGAACCTGAACATTCAGGTACTGATATTGCCGAAGCATTGAAGCTCTTCAATAATGTAATGAAGAAGAAGTGCATCACTTTTTTGATGAGTGACTTTATGAGTGTTTCACCATTTAAAGACGCGCTGAATATTGCATCTCGCAGACATGATTTAATAGGTATTCATATATATGACCAGCGCGAGAAGGAATTGCCCGATGTGGGTTTGGCGCGCGTGGTAGATGCCGAAACCAAACAGGAAATATGGTTGAATACTTCTAATAAGGAAGCGCGCGACACATACTCAAAATGGTTTACTAATCATGTTCAAAGTACCAAGGATTTATTTGGAAAATCTGGTGCGGAACTCGCCACAATAAGCACCGATGAAAACTATGTGATTGCATTGATGAACATGTTTAAACGTAGGGAGATGAAGCGATGAAGATGAGATGTGAGATGTTAGATATGAAACATGAGATTCTAGAAATCAGAGAACAGAAATCAGAGAACAGAAATCAGAGAACAGGAATTAGAAATCAGAATAGCTCTTCCTATTGGGCGTTTAGTTTTCAAATCCTTTTGCTGTTTGTATTTCTCATATCTCAAATTTCGTGTCTCAAATCTCAAGTCACAGCAGGTTTCTACTTTGATTCTACACACATTCAAATTGGAGACCCTCTGGGTGTGAAGTTCTCGGTGAAGCAGGCAGAAGGCGCGATTGTGCAGTTCCCTTTATACAAGGACAGTTTGGGTAGTTTTGAGATTTTAGAAGTGCGCAAAAAAGACACTTCTAAAATAGGTAACGAAACCTTATTTACACAACAGTTTATTGTGTCGGCTTACGATTCGGGTTTGTATAGTGTGCTGCCGCAAAAGATATATTTTTCACAAAACGGCATGTTGGATTCTGTTTACACCGATGTGCAATTTGTGGAAGTAAACACCTTGCCAGTGGATACAAGTAAGCCCATTAAGCCTATAAAACAGCCATTGGATGTCAGTCTTAAATTGAGTGATTATCTGCCTTATATTATTGGAATTGGTGGCGGTTTGATTTTATTGTTGCTAGGTTGGTTGCTATACAGAAAGTATAAAAATAAAGAAACGAAGCCCGTACCACCTGCAGTGCCTAAAGAGTTGGCGCATGTGTGGGCAATGAAAGAATTGCAAAAGTTGGAGCAAGAAAAACTGTGGCAGAAAGAAGAACCTAAAGTTTATTACACAAGGCTTACAGATATTATGCGTTTGTATTTGGAGTATCGCTTTGATGTGTGGGCAATGGAAAGCACTACGGATGAAATTCGCGCGATGATTTTCCGCGATGATGTGCCGGAAGATGTGCAGCAGAAATTTCTGGATGTTTTAAAACTTGCCGACTTGGTGAAGTTTGCTAAAATGACTCCGCTTCCTGATGAACATCAACGATGCCTTACCAATGCTCGCGATTTTGTGAAAGCAACCATCCCAAAAACAGAAAGTGTTTCCAATAATCCTAAAAGCAACAACCATGAGTAAGCTGCTTTTAGATATTTCATTTCTAAAGAATTGGTTTGTGATGGAAAGCTATCGCGGACTAACCTTTGCCGATAAATGGGTGCTGTGGGCAATTCCAGTTGTGTTGATTTTGAGTGCAGCTTGGTGGTGGTTTCGCAGAAAGAAACAGTATCCAACGCTTACACTTTCGTCATTAAGAAGTGTAGAAAAATTCAAGAATCCTGACAAAGGCAAACTGAAAAATTTTCTTCCTTTTATGCGTATGGCTGCATTTATATTGTTCTTGGTGGCAATGGCGCGTCCGCAAACTTCTTTTAATGAGCAAAAAGTTAGTACGGAAGGGATTGATATTGTTTTGTCAATTGATATTTCAACATCTATGTTGGCGCAGGACTTTAAGCCCAACCGGATGGAAGCCGCAAAAAAGGAAGCCATTGAATTTGTGGATGCGCGTAAGGCAGATAGAATTGGCTTAGTGATTTTTGCAGGTGAGAGTTTTACGCAATGTCCAGTTACTATTGACCATGCCATCGTAAAAAATCAATTGAAGGTGGTGAAGAATGGTGTGTTGGAAGATGGCACGGCAATAGGCATGGGTTTGGCAACTGCCGTTCAGCGACTGCGCGAAAGCAAAGCTAAAAGTAAGGTGGTGATTTTGATGACAGACGGTGTGAACAATCGCGGTTTGATTGACCCAGTAACTGCAACAGATATTGCTTTGCAATTTGGTGTGCGTGTTTATACCATTGGAATCGGTTCAAACGGGCAGGCTTATACACCAATAGGAATGGATCCGAGTGGCAAGTTATTGTTCGATTATGCTGAAGTTCAGATTGATGAAAAACTGTTGAAAGAGGTTTCTACAAAAACTGGCGGGCAATACTTTAGAGCCAACAACAATGCAAAACTGAAGGACATCTATTCGCAAATTGATAAACTGGAGAAAACTAAAATTGAAGTGAGTGCCTATCAGCACAAAACAGAAAAGTTTCATGCTTTTGCTTTGCTAGGCGCACTGCTTCTGGTGTTTGAGTTTTTATTGCGTTTTGTTTCACTTCGTTCAATCCCGTGAAATACAAGGGACGGGGGACGGAGTGGGACGAGGGACGTGAAAGAATACAAGGGACGGGGGACGAAATGGGACGAGGGGCGCAAAATACAAGTGCCGGGGATTTGAGGAGTATAAGATATTTTAAGAATCATTTAATGAATAAAAAACTAGTATGAAAGATAGATTGGATGAAATTAAATTCTATCAGTTATCGCTTGAAATTTGGGATGAATTTTGGAATGATGCAGAGTTGATGATGAATGATATTAGAGGTAAGGAAGTTGTTAGGCAGTTAACACGCTCTATCTATTCTATATCAGCAAATATTGAAGAAGGATATGGTAGAGGTTTTGGAAAAGAGTATCCCCATTTTTTGAGAATTGCTCGCGGTTCAGCAAGAGAAAGTAAAGGAGGTTATATGAAATCAAAAAGAATGTTAGTTGAAAAAACTATATCTGAAAGATTATCAAAATTGGATTCAATTATTGCGATGCTTACATCGTCTATTCAAACATTAGAAGCCAAAACAAAGAAATGAATACATTCACTTTAGTAACTTTTTTTCTTTTACCCTATCCTAGAAATATTCTATGTAAAAGGACTAATAACATCGTTTATAGAACTATTGCCTTGTATTTTATCGTCCCACGTCTTTCGTCCCTTCGTCCCAATTAAAATTATGTTTCGATTTGAAAATCCATCCTTATTGTATCTGCTGTTGCTGTTAATTCCATTAACGTTAGTATTTTTCATTTTTCTTCGATGGAGGAAAAAGAAGTTGGAACTATTTGGTACGGGTGATTTGGTAAAGCAGCTTGCTCCGCAAGCTTCTCCTTCAAAACATATACTCAAATTTATACTCTGGAGTTTGGCTTTTGTGTTTGTGGTGCTTGGTTTAGCCAATCCGCAAATAGGCAGTAAAATGGAGAAGGTAAAACGCAGTGGTATTGATGTGATGATTGCTTTGGATGTATCTAAAAGTATGTTGGCTGAAGACATCAAACCCAATCGTTTACTTCGTGCTAAGAACTTCATCAACACATTTATTGAGCAACTGAATAACGACAGATTGGGTATCATCATTTTTGCAGGACGTGCATACTTGCAAATGCCCTTAACGGTTGATTACTCCGCAGCAAAACTTTTTCTAAATTCAGTAAACACCGACCTTGTGCCTACACAGGGAACTGCCATTGCCGAAGCCGCAGAACTATCGCGCGAAAGTTTTGTAAAGGGTGATACCAAACACAAAGCTCTAATCATTATTACAGATGGTGAAGACAATGAAGGTGGCGCAGAAGAAGCCATTGAAGCCGCAGCAAATGAGGGTGTGAAAACATTTATTGTTGGGCTGGGAACCGAAAAGGGCGCGCCTATTCCTGATGCGCGTGGCGATTACAAACGCGATGGCGATGGCAATATTGTTTTATCAAAAGCCAACTTTGAAATGATGAAAGCATTGGCTTCAAAAGGAAAGGGTAAAGCGTTTTTGGCAGGCAATGGCAACGAAGCTATCAATGAAATTTTTAAAGAACTGGGGCGCATCAACACCAAAGATTTTGAAGAATACACCTTCACTGATTTCAATGATCAGTTTCAATGGTGTTTGTTGATTGCCGCAATATTGCTTTTTGCAGAGTATTTAATTAGTGAACGAAAATGGAAATGGAGTTTTAAAATATGAGGAATCTACCTACTGCAACTAAGCCGCTATCAGGGTATGCAACTACTCACAGTGTAACTGTGAAGAGAAGCAAGTTTGATTTGTTTTTGAATGTGTTTTGCATTTGTCTCCTTTCTAATTTCTCATGTCTCACATCTATATGCGCACAATCAGAAAATGCCCTTACCCGCAGCGGCAACAAGGACTTTAAAAAAGGCAACTATAGTGAAGCAGAAGTGAACTACCGCAAGGCATTGGAAAAGAAAAACAACATGCCCGAAGCCACATTTAATTTGGGCGATGCGGTGTATCAGCAAAAGCGTTTTGAAGAAGCCGCAAAGCAATTTCAGCTAAGTGCACAAACAAGCACCGACCCTGTTGTAAAAGCAAAAGCTTATTACAACTTGGGCAACACGCACATGGCAGAGCAGAAGTATGAAGATGCCATCAAAGGCTACAAACAATCTTTGAAAGCGAACCCTAAAGATGCAGACACCAAATACAATTTGGCGTATGCAAACTCTATGTTGCAACAGCAACAACAGGAGCAAAAAGATAAGGATAAAGAAAAGGACAAGAAAGAGAACAAAGACGATAAACAGAAGCAGGATAAGCCCAAAGATGATAAGGGCAAAGACAAGGAGCAAAAGGACAATAAAGACCAACAGGCTAAGGGTGACGAGCAAGATAAAAAGCAACAGGGTCAACAACCTAAGTTGAGCAAACAAGAAGCCGAGAAGCTACTACAAGCCCTTCAAAACGAAGAGCAAAAAGCAAATCAAAAGATGCAGAAAGCTAATGCCAAACCAGTGGATGGTAAGGTTGAGAAGGATTGGTAAAATATTACTGCTTCACCCTCACCAACCTGAAACCTCCAAATCTTTGCGCTTTGTTTGCTTTCGTTTCAAACACGCTAAGCATTTTAGCTTTTGTAAAATTATAATTGGCATAGCGATGAATGTGCCCTGCAAACCAACCATCAATTAAATTCTTGTAAGGTTTTATTTCCCGTGCCAATTGTGTTTTTTCTTTAGCCGTAAAAGCAAAATGAAATCCAAACAAGCTGGCAATGGGCGGATGATGCGAAATTAAAAACACCCGCTCGTTTAATTGCTTTGCCGTTGCCAAAGCCGTTTTCAAAAACTCAAAAGTGCCGCCTGCACCCAGCATCAACTGTGCCTCGGGACCTATGCCTGGTTCATCTTTTCGCACATGGTAGCGTGGGTTAAAATCAAGAAAGATAAAGCTGTAACCTTTATGCGAATAGTGGAAGTTTTGCAGGTAAACAAAAGTCTTACTTTCCTCGTTCCACCAACGATTGTTGCGTGAAGAATTGCGTAGCGTAAAGGATGAATCCAAGCCCGCGAAAGTGCCTGCAAAAACTTCATTCATCAGGCTATCGCCAGTTGCCGTAGCCGCTTCGTCACCAAAGCGATTATATGACCAAGCATCATGATTGCCCATAAGCGGAAAGTAAGGCACGCTCAAAGAATCCATCAGCTTTTTGAAGTGCATAAACTCCGACTTTTCACCGCTATCCGTCAAATCGCCCGATACAAGCACAAAATCAACTCCCGCTGTTTGCGCGTTAGCATTTATCCACTGCACACTGCTTGACAAGCGCGCTGCCGGATAACCCCATTCTTTTCCATCAAGCGTATCAAAATATCCTACCGTTCCATAATCTCTATCCGCTTCGCCTTCGCCAATATGCGTGTCAGTTATGTGTATAAATGAAAACGATTTTGCTGCTTCCTTTTTGCCAATTATAAGCGGATGAACCTTGGGCGATTGCGCATGAATAAAATTAGCAATCAACAACACCAAAAAACTAATTGTCAATTTCATAGTAGCAAGGATAGAGTATTCTACTTTTAAATTTAGGAGATGATAGTGAATGTGCAAAATGACACTCAGAGTTTTGATTTGAGAATTATGAATTTGTGTTATAGAATATAAGCAGATAAATAACACACCTATATTGCCACCCAAAATACTCTATTAATGTTGCCAATCAGCGGTCAAAATCTCGAAAATCTTATTCCCCAAAAACAACCATTTGTTTTGGTAGAATCTTTGTTAGTAGTAACAGACACAACTTGTTCAACCACCTTTACGATTCCCCAAAATCATGTATTGTGTTCAGAGGGAAAACTAACCTTGGCGGGGCTTTTAGAAAACATGGCGCAGTCCTCGGGCTGCAAAATGGGCTATGACGATTTTATGGCAGCAAAAAGACAAAGACGCGGCTTTATTGGCGAAATAAAAGATGTGGTTTGCAACAGGTTACCTCTGGTTGGCGAAACATTAAGTACAGAAGTTTTGGTAGAAAGCAAGGTGTTTGGCTCGGTAACGATTGTTTCATCAAAAGTGATGAGCAATTCCGAACTACTCGCATCCTGCCGAATGAAGATTTTTTTTGAAGCGGAATAGGTTGACCATAACACCTTCTGCATATTAACCCCTCTGGGCGTAGGCTGTGCTTACGTCCAACCAAGAATAATGCTTTCAGCTTTATTTTACCACTACTCCTTCACCACCTTACTCACCCCTATCATCCGCCCATCACCCAACACCTCCGCCTGATACAAACCCGCAGGCAAATTACCCACCTCTATTTTATGCAAGCCCGAATACCTCGGCAGCACACTTTCATATACTACCTGCCCAATGGTATTAGTTATTTTAACCCTTACCATATTATACCGCTCCCATACTATGTTGCCATAATCTACAGTAAGTACGTCTCTTGCAGGGTTAGGAAACACCTGTATTGTCTTGGCTCTTTCCCGATGGCTATCGGGATTGGTTCTCTCGATATCTGATATAAGCGTATCACACCCACTACCCGCCAACGCACCCAAGCGGTAGTTAGGATA
>CAZKHZ010000051.1:0-19890 GCA_964552715.1 uncultured Chitinophagaceae bacterium
ACTTGCGCAGGTTACATCTTGTTTGGTTTGTACGGTGACGGTGATGGTGGGGCAATTAGCGCAAGGAGTAACTGATACAAGTGAAGCAATAGTGATAAGACCGCCCGAGTTGTCCTTTACTCTAATAGGGTAAGTTCCGGGTGGTGTTGCAGTGGCTGTGGTGGCAAAACTTGTCCAAACAGTAACATTAGTACCAGGGCATAAAAAAGGAATGCAGTTTCCTCCGAAGCAAGCACTACAATCCAAGACTGTAGTTTGTCTTTCCCAAGTGTATGGACCAATTCCACCCGATGCAGTGATATTCCCATTTGTCTCCTTGCAAACAGCAAATGAAGTGCAAGCTTGCACAGTGATGGTAATAGAATCAGATGAACCACAACTTAGGGTATAAATTACTTTAAACGAACCCGCACCTGATACTGATGGACTGAAAATCCCTGTTGAAGCATTGGTAATTCCTGCGCCACTCCATGTGCCGCCTGAAGTTCCGGCAGTTAGAGTCTTAGGTGCATCTGTTGTGCAGAATGGTCCGGCAGGAGCAATAGTCGCATCACAACAACCTGAATTTACTAAAGTTAGCCTTACATCGTCTTGCCCTTTGCAACCAGCAGGGCTGGTAACCACCACTCGGTAGGTAATGGTTGCGCTGGGGCTTACAGTAAGCGAAGCATTTGAGCCGCCTGCCACAGCAGTGCCATTGCCAAATAAAGTTGGATTACTGAACCATTGATATGTGCCGCCACCGGTAGCAGTAAGTGTTTTTGATTCTCCAGCACAGAAATTCTGGTCAGGGATAGCAATCACTGGAGCGTCTTCAACAGGTACAGTTACCGTTGCAATTGCGGGACAGGCACCTTGTGTAACGGTTACTGTATAAGTAGTTGTTGTAGTAGGAGACACAGTTATACTCGCGCCTATTTGTCCATCGCTCCATTTATAAAAACTACCACCAGTAGCAGTAAGGGTTTGCGAAGCAGGAGTGTAGGTATAGCCAATGCCAAAAAAACCTGGGCTACGACAGATACCTCCACTTGAACTTGCCGAAGCTGTGGGGCTTGGACCTATTACTATATTAAAATTGGAGTTCATGTTGTTGCCACACAGATCTAAAATATTTTGTGCGTTCAAAGCATAAGTGCCGGAAGTTAATGGCGGATTTACCGAAACAGTAACACTATTACCAGAGTTGCTAATACAGTTGTTGCTAACAAGTGAAATAGTGTGACCGGGCAATGAAAAATCAGATGCCTGAATAGTGCTGCAATCCACATATTCCGAAAACAACAATTCAAATTGCGAAGCTGAAGGACATGAATTGGCAATGGAATTAATGATAGTAGGAGGAGTGATGTCAGTAATATTTACCGATGTATTTTCCTTCTTAAATTGAATAGTAAAGCCATCGTTTGAACCACTGTAGAAGTTGATGCACACCGCATACTTTTTAGCAGAAGATACAGTTGGTCTGCGATTAAAGCGATTACAATCGGAGCCTTTGCTATCGGTAGAGCAATCATTGGTGCTACAACTGCCGAAGTTCTCGTTACAGTTCACACTACTTACACCCGTACCGCCTGTGTATTGCGAAAAGTTACAACTTACTTCACTTCGTTGCCCTGTGCCGCAACCTCCGGTAACATCCCACAACACAAAATCATAATCGGTGCTGCCAGTGGGTGTGATGGTGAAATCAAGTGGACCATTTCCCTGAGGTTGAAAAGAATACCACACAGAACCTCCCGAACCTGTGCCGCCATAGCAACTTCCATTGTCATCATTCACTGCGCCTAAATCGGTGTACAAACCACCCAAAGCAACAGCAGTAAGATTTTGGCAAAGCGCAATTGCACCAACACAATCGCTGGCTGGTTGCCCAGCTCTACCCGCGCCATTGCTTTCCTGTGTATCTGTTTTTATTAGCCCTTTAAAATTGAAGGACTTTGAAGATTTTACTATACTAGGTATGTACTCAAAAGTGAGTTGCTGTGCTTTGAGGTTGGCAATTTTTCCATTGTAAAAAACGCCCAACAACTCACTGTTGTTATCCTTTCCTTTATAAACTTTTAGTGAAGCACCATCGGGAATACTGAATTCGTCAAAGTAAACATCCAATGTTTTTTCACCGTAAATTGTGGTGATAAAATATTCGTTTATTAGGTTATTGTCTTTACCTCCGTTATCGTATAAAACACCCTCTAAAACAGGTATATTGCGCGATTTACCTAATACATATTCCTTAGGATATTCTTGAGAAAAACCTTCTGCATTACTTACCAACCCAAGTAATACAAAAAGCAGTTTTTGAAATTTCATTCTGCCAGCTATTTATTATATGACGTTTATTGACAGGTAAATGTAGGAAGCTGAGTGAAATAAATTCAAAAAAACTATTAGATAATTCTTTTAAAAAAGCAAATTAAGGTTAGATGTTTCATTACTCGCCAATGCTGTCTATCAAATTAAACTTGTTAGTACAAGCGGAACTGTTGTGAAAAGATTAGTGAAGAACTAATTTTTCTTATTCAAAAACAGATTGAAAAAATTCAATCTGTAGTTATTACTTGCTCCTAATATACTACCATCTTACTTCAAACAGCGCATGAGCAATTTGACTAAGGGTGCATTGCTTTTCGGTTTCCATCAGTACGACAAAAAGAATTTCGTGCTGCATTGCAATTGTTTGTAATCGCTTAAAAATGGCAGTTATTTTTATTTGAAAAACTAAAGTTCAGAAATGACCTCAAAACCTTTAAAGCTTTCAGTAATGGCAAGACCAACAATATGCTGAGCAACTTTTTTGTTTTTTACTTTTATTGCTATTTCGTTTATAGTAGCACCGCTTCCAATAGCATCATCTAAAATCAAGAGATTTTTATATTTTTTTTGCTCAAGCACCACAAAAGTATTGCGGGCGTTTGCCACACGTTCGTACAATTTAGAAAGAGCTTTTTGTGGAACTGCTATGGCATTGCTTACCTTTCGCACATTTATAGTTGGCAAATCAAGATTCAACAATTTTTCTAAAGTACTCATTATTTGAACTTTTCGGGGAATCGTGGGTGGAACGAATAAAATGGCATCTATTTGATGCACCTCAATAAAATGAAGTAATTGATTTTTGATTTCATCTGCTATTTTTTTCATCAGTTGCTTGTTTTGTCCCTGTTTTGCATAGTGCATTAGGCAACCGAGATTGGTTTTGCCAAATCTTTCTATGGCATAAAAGTCTAGATAATACAATTCATCTACCCCAATATCACCAATACCATTGGTGTTTTTTAGCTTTTCAAGTCCATCTATTAAATGCGCTGCATTGTAAAATGCCAAGTATTTTTTGCGTGTTTCAATATATTCATCAATGGTTTTTAGTAGCGGAAGATGCTGGTTGCTCGTAAAATAGTGCATGGCAGATAGCCCTGTTAGTTGATTACCCAAAGCGTCAATAAGCATAAAATGCTGATTTAAAAACTGCTCTTTTTCATAAGATACTATCTCTAATTTTTCCTCTAATTTTTTGGTGCCGCAGTATAAAAAACATGAGGAGCTTCTCCCATTTTTATTACCCTGTTTTGCTCCATCATTTCTTTGAGCTTTCGGTGCAAATATTGTCGCGAAATTTTCAGTATATCCGAAAGCTTGTCTATTGAAGTGGCACCATTTTTCTGTAAAACACGTAGTATCTTTTCATCTGTTTTCATAGATCAAAAATACTAAAGTTTACAGTAAATAGTTTACTGTAAACCAAATTTCCATAGTATGTTGTATTTCAATGTATTAAAAAGCCTTTTTTATTCTAAAATGGAACAATTATTTTCTGTTGTTCTGCTTGCTCTTAAGAATAGGTGAGAGAGCGAAATTTGAGTATGCAAGTTACAAAATAGCATTATAAAGCAACACAAGTTATGCGGAAGCTAAACTTGCGTTAGCGGAGGTTTTTTTGTTTCTTAAATTTGCTAAAATGTTAATCGGAGATTAACCAAAATACAGAAGTAGTCTGGAGTCTACTCCTAGTGGGGGTGCTTTTAAAAATAGCTATACATTTGTTTTAAGTAAGAACAAGCAAAACGGATATGCTCAAGGTCCACAAGGGCAAAAAAAATTATCTTGTATATTTACATATCTAAATAACTGTCATGTATCGTTTACGATTTATCTATGTGCTTTTAAAAAGTCTGCTCACCCGCAAAAAAGATTTGTTAGCCGATTTTGAATTAACATTTATAGCTCTTCCACTTATTGATACCGATTTCAATCGGTTGTTTACGCATAGTTATGCGCTGTATATGGGCTTGGCACGTTGGAATTTTCTGTTTAATTCAGAATTCAGAACAGTAGCTTTAAAAAAAGCATGGGTGCCAGTAACTACTTCCGAAACTATTACTTACCGAAAATCGGTAAAGGCATTTGACCGAGTAACCTTAATAACTCGTATGGTTTACTGGAATGAACGAAGGTTTTATTTGGAGCATATATTTTATGTAAAGGGAGCAGTGTGCGCGCATACTCATATAGAAGGACTGATGCGCAGCCCAAAGGGGCACTTAAAACCAAATGAAGTATTTAAAACGCTAGGTGTAGATCGTCAGTCGCCCCCGCTACCCGCTACCATACAAGGTTGGGTAGATTCTATTCTAGTATAAGTTTATTGGGAAGTTTTTTTCAGTTTTAGCACACTTACCCGTGGTTCATGTCTAATGCACCACATATTCAAACTCAACTTTTGACTGTAATTCTTGACTTTATTCTCCCTTACAAATCTTTTCCCCAACTAAAAATATAAAACAAAATCTAATCACATTTGAATGGTGCGTGAGACACGAACCATGGATTGGGTTTGTACTAAGATAAATAAATCCTACATACTCCTCCTATACTGCCCTCCCACCTCATACAACGCCCTACTTATCTGCCCTAGCGAACAATGCTTCACCGTTTCCATTAGTTGCGCAAAGAGATTGCCGTTATTAACCGCTATCTGGTGCAAGTGCATGAAGGTTTCCTCACTTTCTCCAGCGCTACGTTTCTTAAAAGCATTCAGCAGTCCGCTTCAAATAGCGCAACTCAAATTAATCAGAGAAAAATTCAACTCCGTTCTGCCCAACTGGGCAAATCTTTCCTTCTCTTAAGAACCATATTACTCCAAAGGTTCCAAATGGTATTTCCAAATCAGAGTTTTTCTTTTTTATTGATTCTATCGATATATAAGTGCGAATCGAGTCATACTCCGGCTGTATGTACGTTGTATAATTTCCGTACTCCGAATAACCAAGAAAGCCCAACTTTCCTGACTTATAAAGTCCAATGTCCAGTTGACGGTTTATAATGGCTACAGAGTCGTACTCTATTGGAATAATGAGTGCTCTTTTCTTCAAATCATATATTCCCCATTTTTCATCTTTTTTCAAAAAGTAATAATCACCACTGCATTGCAACACTTTAATTTCATCATAAATAGGAGGTATTGTATCAACCACTTTGGTAAATTTTGTATTGTAATACTTCAATATCATACCTCGTTTTGTGTCTAATTCAACTACTTCAGATTTAGTTACATAAACCTCATCTGGATAAAGCATAGGAGGTGGCGGTGATTCCGATTTCTTATCTCCAGTTCTTGTGGCATTTACAATATCACAATCCTTAACAGTCCAGAGAATTGAGTTATTGCTCTTTTTTAATTTCGAGAATATGAAATCTTCTGACTCGGTATTGATATACTTTTTTTTAACTTTTGGATTACCGTACATATCAGCTCTGCTCGCAATACCATTCAAAAGCATAAGGTGATAATGGGTTGTGGAATTGATGGGGATAAAAAATATGTTGTCGTATAGCATTGGAATAATGGTCTCTCCATCGTTATTGATTATGCCCAACTTCCCTCCCGATGAAACTAACCATCTATTAGAGCCACCTTCATAAACTATACTATCGTACGTTGCTTCCACCATCAACTTGCCCGAAGTATCTGCAAGTCCCCATAAATTTTTGTCGCGAAACGGGACCCTATAATCTTGTGCGAATAATTGAGTGCTTGAAACTACTGTCACTAACAAATAAAATCTAAAGATAGAATGACGTATTCTCATTGGACTACATTTTTAAATTACATACTCCTCCTATACTGCCCACCCACTTCAAACAAAGCATGTGTAATTTCTCCAAGCGTACAAACCTTTACCGTTTCCATCAGTTCGGCAAAAAGATTTCCATTATCAATAGCTACTTGCTGAAGTTTTTTTAGTGCTGCTGAACTCTTATCGGCATTGCGTTTTTTAAACGCATTCAACGCATTGATTTGAAATTCCTTTTCTTCGGTAGTAGAGCGAATAACTTCATTGGGAATAATAGTTGGTGAACCGTTTTTACTCAAGAAAGTATTTACACCTACAATAGGAAATTCTCCGGTATGTTTTTGATGTTCGTAGTACATACTTTCTTCTTGAATTTTGTTGCGCTGATACATCCGCTCCATAGCGCCTAACACACCTCCACGCTCAGCAATACGCTTAAACTCGGTCAACACAGCTTGCTCCACCAAGTCAGTCAATTCTTCTATCAAAAACGAACCTTGATTCGGATTTTCATTTTTGGCTGTTCCTAATTCTCGGTTGATGATGAGCTGTATAGCCATTGCCCTGCGCACACTTTCTTCGGTAGGTGTGGTAATCGCTTCATCGTAGGCATTAGTGTGCAGCGAGTTGCAGTTATCATAAATTGCATACAGTGCTTGCAGTGTGGTGCGAATATCGTTAAAGTCAATTTCTTGCGCATGCAGACTTCTGCCAGATGTTTGTATATGGTATTTTAGTTTCTGTGAACGTTCGTTGGCTTTGTATTTTAGTTTCATGGCTTTCGCCCAGATTTTTCGCGCTACTCTGCCAATTACAGAATATTCAGGATCCATGCCGTTGCTGAAAAAGAAAGAAAGATTGGGCGCAAAATCATCAATGCTCATACCACGACTAAGGTAATATTCCACAAACGTGAAACCATTGGCAAGCGTAAAAGCCAATTGCGTAATCGGGTTAGCTCCGGCTTCAGCAATATGATAACCGCTTATAGACACAGAATAGAAGTTGCGCACATTTTTATCAATGAAAAACTGCTGCACATCACCCATCAATTTAAGCGAAAACTCGGTTGAAAATATGCAAGTGTTTTGCGCCTGATCTTCTTTCAAAATATCCGCTTGCACCGTACCGCGAACTGCTTGCAAAGCTTTTGCTTTAAGTTGTTCGTAAACATCTTTGGGCAATACATCGCTGCCACTTAATCCAAGCAGTTGCAATCCCAAACCGTTGTTGCCTTGGGGCAAATCACCATTGTATAAAGAGAGATTTGCGATTTGCGATTTGCGATTTGCGACTTCGTTTTCAAGATTATTGTCGCAAATATATTTTTCGCACTCTTGGTCAATGGCGGCATTCATAAAGAAGGCAAGAATTATAGGCGCGGGACCATTGATGGTCATGCTCACCGAAGTTTTTGGGTCGCATAAATTGAAACCGCTGTACAATTTTTTTGCATCATCAACGGTGGCAATGCTAACTCCGCTATTACCTACTTTTCCATAAATATCGGGGCGGTGGTCAGGGTCTTCTCCATAGAGTGTAACACTGTCAAACGCTGTTGACAAACGAATAGCGGGTTGCCCTAATGATACGTAGTGAAAGCGCTTGTTGGTGCGCTCGGGTCCGCCTTCGCCTGCAAACATCCGAGTAGGGTCTTCGCCTTCGCGCTTTAGCGGAAACACACCTGCTGTGTACGGAAATTCGCCTGGCACATTTTCTTGCAATTGCCATTTCAAAATATCACCCCAATCGCTGTATCGCGGCAGGTAAACTTTTTTGATGCTTGTTCCGCTTAATGATTTGTAAGAAAAAGGCAACTGCAACTCTTTATTGCGAACCTGAAAACTGAAAGTTTCTCCTGAATATTTCTTCTTGAGTTCAGTCCAATTTTTGAGTAACTCCTTTGCTTCGGGATGTAGCTTAAGTTCAAGTTCTTGATATTTATTTTTGAGTTGTTCTATCATCATTATTTCTTTTTCGTTCCTTTTATTTGCTTTTGATGCAAGGTGTTAAACTCCTTAACTGCATCTTTCAATTGTTTCACGCTTGGCAATTTATCGCGCAAATTTTTAGGCAATGAATGCATTGTTTTGTATTCACTTACACCAATAGGATGTTGCAATCCTTGCAAAGCATATTCAACTTCTATTTCGTCTTTTGAATTGCAAAGTATAATACCAATTGAAGGATTATCAGAAGGGTTTTTGTAATCCTTGTTAAGTGCATTAAGATAGGCATTCATTTTGCCTGCAAATTCTGGTTCAAATTCACCCATCTTTAACTCAATAACAATGAAACTTCTTAAGTGAAGGTGGTAAAAAAGCAAATCAAGAAAATATTCCTTTCGCCCAAATTTTAGCTTGAATTGTCTTCCCACATATGCAAATCCCGCACCAAGCTCAAGAAGAAATTGCTGAATATGATTTGTAAGGTGTGTTTCTAATTGTCTTTCCGATACATCTTTTCCTATTTGCAAAAACTCAAAATTATAAGGGTCTTTCAGCATTTGATTTGCTAAATCACTCTGCTCTTTTGGCAATGTAAGATGAAAGTTGCTTGTCTTTTTTTTCTTGTGTTGACGGAGGTAAAGGTTGGTGCCAATTTGATAATCAAGAACACGAACACTCCAACCATTTTCAATTGATTGTTCGATATACCAAAGCCGCTCTCTTTCATCTGTTATTTTATTCATTAAAACCAGATGATGAGTCCATGAAATTTGGGCAATCAGTGATTGCCCAAATGGGATTTTTTCTGGTGTAGCCAATTGGGCAATCAGTGATTGCCCAATTGGCTTTTTACTATTTTTATTTTGCTGAATAGCCAGCTCCTGCTTCAATTGGGCAGACGGGGTCTGTCCAATTGGAATGCTTGAGTATGCTTCTGCAAATTGGCGCATGTACTTCAAATTTCTATAAGAGAAACCCTTTGTTTCAGGAAATGCTTTTTGCAAATCTTTAGCAAGTTGTTCAATCACTTTTGCGCCCCACTTTTCTTGTGCTACTTTCTCAGAAAGCTGCCTGCCGATATACCAATATACCATCAGCATATTTGCATTCACCTGTATGGATGTTTGCAAACGTACTGTGCTGATATTTTGCTTCAATTCAGCAAGCCATGATTTGTATTGTTTGGTTAATTTCAATTCCATTCTGTTTTACAATTCCCAATACAGCATTCCAACTATTTACCCGTTGCACCAAAAAGTTGTGTCAAAAGCTTCAATCCATTTTCTACTACTACGGCATCGTTTCGCTTTTGATTTTCACGCTTTTCCAAAATAAAATCCATTGCATCGGTATAACACCGAAAATCAGGATGAAGTGAGTATGCTTGTTGTAAAAAAGAATCTATTACCGAAAATCCATTCGGCTTCAAAATTCCATCTTTATCAAAATAACTTTCAGCCAACTTTTTAAACTCATTTTGAAGTTCGCTGCCGAAACGTATTCCTACTTTTTGTTCATTTCCATATTGTAAAAAAACAGAAGTGTAGTGCGGCTGATATTCTTCCTTTAAAATTTTCTTTTTGCGCGAATTGTTATTGATTTGAAATAGTACAAATTCAACATGTTTACATGAACCAAGTTCATTGGTTTTAAAATCCATACAAGAACAAAAATTCAATCCTGCATCTGCACATCGAATGGCTACTTTATACATGTTTTTTGAAATAGGATTATAAACTTGGTAATCAGAAAACATTATACCACCTTCTACATTCTTAACTTCAATTTTTTGTTTTTCGGCAAACTGCTTTCTCAATTCAAACTGCCATTTTTCCAACGCCATATCATCGGGTTTGCGATGATATGGCACATTTGGCTTAGGCTTTGAAGTAGCTTTTCCTCCCTTTTTATTTCTGGAGATTGTATTTGTTTTCCTGTTTTCCATATCTATACAACTACGTTTAAATAAGTTTCCCTATTAGCTTTTCAATTTCGTGTCGTTGTAAAGATTAAAAAATGACTTTGAGGACATTTTTAATCTACAATCAGTTTAATTTAACTAAGGTCTGCAATAATATCAAATGTTATAATGCTTTTCTATTTCATATACAGGCATAAAAAAAGCGGGACACAAGCCCGCTTTAATTTTATAATAAGACTGCTAAGCCTATTTGTATTGTAAAGAAACGTCCTCAGCCAACCTAGCCAACGCTTTTTCTACTTCATCGGTAAGGGGTTGACGGCAAGCCTTCAATGTATCAGGGAAACGAGTCTCCAACTGTGTTAGGAAATCTTTTTCAAAATCACGCATTTTAGCCACAGGAACATTCTTTGCAAGATTTTTGGTTCCAATGAAAAGAATAGCGATTTGCTTATCAACTGAATATGGAGTGAACTGAGGTTGTTTCAAAATTTCCACGTTACGTGAACCTTTATCCAATACTGCCTTAGTAGCGACATCCAAATCAGAACCGAATTTGCTAAACGCTTCCAATTCACGGTATTGAGCTTGGTCTAGCTTTAATGTACCAGCAACTTTTTTCATCGCCTTGATTTGTGCATTTCCACCCACACGACTTACACTGATACCAACGTTAATAGCAGGACGAACACCAGAGTTGAATAAACCTGATTCTAAGAAAATCTGCCCATCCGTAATAGAGATTACATTGGTTGGAATATAAGCAGAAACGTCACCTGCCTGTGTTTCAATAATTGGCAATGCTGTTAATGAACCACCTCCTTTTATCAAATGGCGAATGCTGTCAGGAATATCATTCATTTGGCTTGCAACTTCAATGTTAGCATTAATTTTTGCAGCTCTTTCTAACAAACGGCTGTGCAAATAGAAAACATCACCAGGGTAAGCTTCGCGTCCCGGAGGGCGTTTCAACAATAATGATACTTCACGGTAGGCTACAGCTTGTTTTGATAAATCATCATACACAATCAATGCAGGGCGACCCGTATCACGAAAGAACTCACCAATAGCACTTCCCGCAAATGGTGCATAGAACTGCAATGGAGCTGGGTCAGCAGCAGAAGAACATACAACAACCGTGTATGGCATTGCACCGTTGTCTTCTAATACTTTTACTACCTGTGCTACTGTAGATGCTTTTTGACCGCAAGCAACATAAATACAATAAACCGGTTCGCCTTTTTCATAAAACTCCTTTTGGTTTATGATGGTATCAATTGCTACCGCAGTTTTACCCACCTGACGGTCACCAATTATCAACTCACGCTGACCACGACCAATAGGAATCATCGCATCAATAGATTTAATACCTGTCTGCAATGGTTCGTTTACTGGCTGACGATAGATTACACCTGGAGCTTTACGCTCTAAAGGCATTTCATATAAATCACCGGTGATTGGTCCTTTACCATCAATTGGCTCACCCAATGTGTTTACAACACGACCCAACAAACCCTCACCAGCCTTGATTGACGCAATTACTCCAGTTCTGCGAACTGTATCGCCTTCCTTGATTCTGTCAGAAGGTCCCATCAATACCACACCAACGTTATCTTCCTCCAAATTTAAAACAATAGCTTTTACACCACTTTCAAACTGCACCAACTCACCTGCACGGGCATTTGTTAGTCCATATACGCGGGCAATACCATCACCAACTTGTAATACTGTACCAACTTCTTCTAATTCAGCAGCAGTTTTGAAGTTTCCAAGCTGCTCACGTAAGATTGCAGATATTTCCTCTGCACGAACCTCTACCATGTTTTTGTTATTATTTAGTGTTATATGAAATTAAAGTACTTAAAGGTAACCCAAGGGTTTTCCAAAAGCGGTGCGAAAGTAGTTGATATTACACTACGGAGCAAAAAAAAGGGCTGCAAAGTTGCAGCCCTTCAAATATTTCTGTTTGCTGAATTAATAGTTCCACAAATCGTGCTCAAAAGTAAAGATTTCATTCTTCACTCTGTCACTTTCTAATAAACCATCAATACCAGTCGCATACTCCATAATCAAACGGTCGTAAACATTTGATTCTTTGTAGATGTAACTTTGAAACTTACGAGCTTCAAACAAATCTTCCCAACTTAGCGTAATAGCATCATTCTTTGGATTAAACATTTCGTACTTAGCCAAAACCGGACGAAGGTCTGGATAATAAACCCAATACATTGGTTGGTCACCTAATATGGTTTGTGTATTAGGATCAATCTTTTCCATTACAGGGCAGATGCCAATAATACGAACCATTAAAGTTGAGGTTTCTTCATCAAAAACCCAATCTTCTTTCAAACGGTATTTTACCACCTTTAAAGGATCGAATTCAGATGTGGAAACAACTTGCTTTTCATCCAAAGTAACTGGGTCAATAACCATACTTGTGTCAGTACTTGCTCCAATTTTTGAAATATCACCAATTGGCATTACAAGTTTAAACTGGTCGCCATTATCAACCGCAGCATCATAAACAGTTATCTCACCATTTTTTGCGGCAGTATGAATAATATCAATCAAAGGCATTTGAGGATAACGAAAAGCTAAATTCATCTTCTCGCGCGTATCAATGGTACGCCAAATACGCTTGCTCCAAAACACGTCTGCCTCTCTAATGTAATCGTAAGGAATAATTTCTTTTTCCTTAGTTAAAACCTTTTGATAAGCACCATCTAATGGCTCTTGTGCTACTGCAACAGTAGTAGAAACTACTGCCAAAGCCAACAACATTTTTGTCACAATTTTCATACTAAAATATTAACTATATGTGAAAAAAAATTAAACTATTTTGAATGCTAATTGAGGAATTTTTCTCTGTGTTCCATCTGGCCCAATAACCTTAATATCATCAAAAATAATGATCTGTTTAGGCTTTAATCCGTTCAAAATAGACTTTACCTTATCGTTAAATAATGGTCCTTGAATTTTTTCTTCAAAGTAATCTGGTCCCTTTTGATAACCAACAGTGAAACTAACTACATTGAATCGAGCCTCAAAATCAAAATTTTCTAGCTTAGGAACAATACCAGTTTGTACCTTCAACTTACCGGCTGATTCAGCACCACCACGCAACACACCGCCAACTGTTGGAACAGGATCTGGAATACGCTTTATACGAAACTCCTCAGAACCCATAGACTGAACTTTTCCGTCAACCTTAGCAGAAACATTGATTTTAGTCTTCCCTGGAGTTTTAACTTTTGCTGTAAAAGACCCGTCAGGATTTTTAGTTAGCTGACCGTCTCCCTCAAAAGATGCCAAAACATCCTGAGATTGCACACCTGCAACTGATATTTTCATGGGATTGTCAACACCAATGTACAATACATTCATTTTTGTAGGAGATACAACAATTGATTTTGCACCAACTTGAAATCCACCTGTGAAAGGATAAAGTTTATATCCAACACCGTCAGGATTTTTCACACGAATAACACCAGTGTATTTCTGCTCACCTACAGTTGTTGCAGGTCTTTCAAGAATACCTTTACCATTTTCAACTTTTAATGGAGTTCCTGAAACATTGCCATCTGCACTTTCTATGGGTTCATACTGTTCAGTACCTGCAATTTTCTTTGCACCCGCAGGAATTGAGCCAATAAATACTTCCGGATCAGAACCTTTACTTGATGCTGCAACGAAAATTTGAGCTGTGTATTTTTGGCCTTGCATCAAGTAGCTTGATGGCGCAATAACTGCAGCAGCCAAATCATCAAATTTGAAAGATTTAGCAGAAATACCTTTGAACAACTCGTCAATTACCGCACCTTCCGATGCAATAACGTCATTTTGGAATTTTGAAAGGATTGTAACAGCAGCAGTTGAAGGAACGTGGTTGAAAGCAGCAAACTCCCAACCTTTACTTACAATATCCTTCTTTTTCCCTTTTAAAACATCATCAGGATTCAAAGAAATTGGAACATTATTCAGTTTGTTTTTATCAAGAATATCTAGAAATTTCTTGCGAGCATCTGATAACTTCTTGTATAAATCCTTTCCATTTTTACCTTTATTTTCTACGAAAATTCTAGTTGTAACATCTATATTATCTCGTTGAACAATATCACCTGATTCAGGATTTATACCTTTTGAACCATCAATAATTTGCTTTTTATATTTCTCAATATCATCAAATATTTGCTTTGAAATTTGCTTTACCTCCATAGCAATAGGATACAATTCCTTGGCTTTTGGAACTGACTCTGCCTGAGTTGCAAATTGATCATAGATTAGTTCGTTTTTGCCATTCAAAGAAGAGTTTGAAGTTTTCAATCCGTCATTTACGATTTTGAATGCATTCAATACTTCTTGTGAAACGTTCAAAGCTAAAAGAGCTGTTAACACGAGATACATCATGTTAATCATCTTCTGCCTGGGCGATAATTTTCCACCAGCCATTATTTTATCGGTTTAATTTTGTTTTTTAATAATTGATATAACGCAGTATAGTGAAAATTATTATTGGGTTTTCATTGCAGCCAACATATTTCCATATACAGCGTTCAATGAATTCAAATTCTTATTCAATTTACCCAACTCTTCTTTGTACTTAGCAGCATCATTTGCAGTTCCACTTAACACCTCTGCTGCTGCATTTAAGTTTCCGAAGAATTTGTTCATTGCTTTCAAGTGATTGTTAGAATCTTGCAACTCCAATTCATAAATCGCATTCAACTGAGATAGATTTTTAACCATGCTTTGAACTTGCTCATGGTAAACCTTAGTATGTTCTGCACCTTCTGCAATTTTACCAACAGAACTTGTTGCTGAAGCCGCAGCCTGTGCAAAAGAATTGATAGTTCCTGATGCATTTTTAGCACTTTCAGCAAAACCCTTTGCGGCAACAGAAGCGTCAGTTAAGTCATTCAACTTACCTGTGTTATCTGATAACGATTTCAAACTACCACCTAAACTTGCAATTAATTCTGGACCAACTTTAGTTTCTTTTAAAGCCGCATCCAATTGCTGAGTTAGAGACTTTTCACCCTTTTTAACTTCGCCACTTAGCGCTAATTCTGGGTAAACTCTATCCCACTCGTAATACTTATCTAAATGTTGCGGCTCAAAGGCAGAGATTAAGAAGATAATTACTTCTGTACCCATGCCTGCAATTAGCATAATCTCAGCACCAGGCCAGTGCATAATTTTAAATAGTGCACCTGCAATTACAACTGCCGCACCACCTGAGTATGCGTAGTTAAGATAAGTTTTACCACTTACGGTTTCGAACATTGACGGTTTTCCTGAAGCCATTGTTTTGTTTTTTTTGTTTTTAGTTAATTGAATTAAATAAATAGGTATTTATGTAAAATAAAAATACACACTTTAAAAATGAAGGTTTTCGGTAAAATTGAAAACGAAATTAAGGGCTAAATATTATTTGCCATCCATTATATCACGACCTAAGAAAGTTGTGATGGAACGGAAACCAACATAAGATTTGGCAGAATCAGCATACTCCCAATGACGTGCACCGCACTCTATGTAGTAACCAATATCTTTCCAAGAACCCCCACGGATTGACTTGCGTTTTAATGTTTCAGACTCGTTTCCTTCTGCATCATAACGAATATCAGGATTCAAATCGTGAACAAACGAGTAGGCATTTTCATAATATGCAGATGAAGTCCATTCAGCGGCATTACCAGCCATGTTATACAAACCATAATCATTTGGCCAGTATGCATCTGCACGAACAGTATAGAAACCTCCATCCTCAGGATAATTTCCGCGACCTGGTTTGAAGTTAGCTAAAATACATCCTTTAGAATTGCGAACATAAGGACCACCCCAAGGGTACGGAGAATTTTTCTTTCCCCCACGAGCTGCATATTCCCACTCAAACTCAGTAGGCAATCGGAACTCATCCATTAATGGCTCGCCTTTAGCAGTTTTATAATCTTCCCAAAAACGAGTTCTCCAAGCACAAAAAGCTTTTGCCTGATACCAATTAACTCCAACAACCGGATAATCATCAAAAGCTGGATGACTAAAATAATGACGAGTCATTGGTTCGTTATAAGAATAAGTAAAATCACGAACCCAACATAATGTATCTGGATAAATTGGCACTGCTTCCTTCTTGATAAAAGATGTACGATCTTTACCTCTATTTTTTGTAAGTGATGCTCCTTTCAAATCATACCACTCATATACATAGTGCAACTTATTTGGGTCAAGCTCTTTCCTTCCCCAAATTCTTTGATTCTCCGGATAGTAAATCTGATCTAACTGTTCGTTGGCTTCTTTACCATTCCATTCAATTTTTTGTTTCCAATCAATTTGCTGCTTGCCATCATCACCGCCTTCGCTTGTGTGTTCCAAATATGTATGTGCTACAGAATCTCTGACCCAGTTTACGAACTGGCGATATTCATTATTAGTAATTTCGGTATCATCCATGTAGAAACCTACAATAGATACCTGCTTTGCTCTTGAATTAAAAGCTGAATTCACATCTTGGTCACTTGGTCCAATGTGAAGGACACCTGCCGGAACAAAAATCATTCCATAAGGTGTAACCGGATTCCAAGTTGGTCTGTCAAGTTCTCCAATTAACTGACCGTTGTATCCACCACTGCATCCTGCGACAAATAATGTAGCTGCGATTGCCGCTTTGCCGAAGAGACTTGATAAATTTCTCATGTTGTTTGTTTGTTTAGCTCTGTTTTGAGGAGCGTAAATATAGACACTTTTCTTATTTGCAAATATTTTCTAAAAAAAAATCTTACGATTCCTATAATTTTTTGTTTCAAAAGCGGTTTTTCCTTAGCTACAAAAACCGGGGATTATGGTAATAGAATATTTTTCTCTCTTTCTTTTTTAGTAATAAAATGTAGGCTGCGCTTACTTCGTGGCTTCCTGTATTAAAATTTCTTAAGCCAGATAAGTTAACATCATACGAATATACTAATCTAAATCCTTTTATCCTAAACCCTGCAAAAATAGTTGCTGCGTCAATTGAATTTCCATCATATCCTCTAAACGAAAATCCTAAAAGAAAATTGTCTGCAATAGTAGCATTTAATGCAATATCCAATTGAGCTTTCTTGAAATCTGACTTTAAAAACGCACTGGGCATTAAATAAAAACGCTTTGTAATTTTTATATCATAACCTCCGCTCACCAGTAGATTTCTTGAATAATTATAAGCATTTCCTGGTTGAAATTTTATGATTGATGCCACTAAATGATTGACTGATGCACCCACAAACCACCGCTCATTATTAAAGTAAACACCCAATGAAAAATCAGGTGCAATTGCCTGCTCCAAATTTACTGGAAGTGTTGCGTCATTATGATTAATTCCATTTTGGTACTCACCTTCAGGTGCTCGTAATTTATTCCCATCCAAGCCTGCCTGAATAAATCCCGCTCCAATACCAATTCCAAATTTCCCCCAGTTAAATTTCCTTCTATAATTATATTGAAATCCTACATAAGTTGAGCGGAGCGCCCCAGAGATATCATTCACAACACTCAATCCGATTCCAGAACTAATTGCATATATAGGAAGATTGAATCCCACAAATTGTGTGTTGATTGCGTTGGGAGCAATACCAACATATTGACTGCGATGCAAAGCGTTTATTTCAACCGCATCATTCGAACCAGCATAGGCAGGATTGAATATTGCTCGGTTATACATGTAATGGCTAAATTGTGGTTCGCTTTGAGCATTCAATTGGAAATACTTCAATGGCAGTATCCAAAAGATAAAAATACATTTTAGGTAAATAGGAAAGCGATTCACTTATACTTTTAAATATCAATCAAACTCAATATGATTATTGATGTTTAAAAAACGAAGCTACATAAAAATACGATTTGCAAACTAAATTGTAAGCGTAAAAAGCACTAAATAAAAAATGCCTGACACAAAAAGCATCAGGCATTCTATTTTATTTTTACAAATTGATTACTTATTTGACTCTTTCAAATAATTGTCTAACCCAACAACAATACTTGGCATTCCTTCGAGAGGAGCCATCAAATGTAATTCAAGTCCTTCATCTATTATGGCATCAGCAGTTGTTTTGCCATAAGCTCCCCACCGAACTTTAAATTGATTGAATTTTGGAAAATTTTGCTTCAATGATATAATTCCTGAAGGACTAAAAAACAACACCATATCAAAACTCTCAAGCTTGAAACTTTTCAAATCAACTGGCACTGTTTTATACATCACACCTTCAGCATAATTAAAACCATTCGCCTGCATAAATGATGGTATTTCGTCCTTGCGAACTTCGGCACAGATGTATAAAAAACGTGTTGCATCGCGATGTTTGAAAAGTAAATTGCGCAACTCCTTATTATTATTAGGATCGCCAAAAAACACTTTGCGTTTTCTATATTGCATGTATTTTTGAAGATACAAAGCGATAGCTTCAGAAGTGCAGAAAAATTTTGTTTCCTGACTCATCTTTACACGCAACTCTTCACAAATTCTAAAGAAATGATCTATAGCATTTCTACTGGTAAAAATGATACCGCTGTAATCATTCAATGTGATTCTTTGCTTACGAAAATCTTTACCTGGAACACCTTCAACTTGTATAAAAGGTTGGAACTTAATCTCAACTTTAAATTTTGTTGCTAAATCAAAATAAGGTGACTTTAACCCCTCTGGTTGAGGTTGCGCAATGAGAATACTTTTTACTTTTTGTCGCGGTTCTTTTGAAACAAAATTTGCGTAATTTCTGTCAACCGCCTTCTGCGGAATAATAGGTTTGTTTGAGGAGGGTTTAGGAGGCGATTTGGTATCACTGATTTTCTTTTTTGGAAGAAAAGCAGCAGCACTTTTGGTAGTCTGCTTTACAGCTGTCTTACCCTTTTTAGAAGTGCTGCTGCTGTTTGTAGGATTGGCACCTTTATTTAGGCGCTTTTTTTTTGTGCAGCTTTTTTAGGAGCTGCTTTCGCTGCTACTTTTTTAGGAGCTGCTTTCGCTACTACCTTTTTAGGAGCTGCTTTCGCTACTACCTTTTTAGGAGCTGCTTTCGCTACTACCTTTTTAGGAGCCGCTTTCGCTACTACCTTTTTAGGAGCTACTTTTGCTGCTGCCTTTTTAGGAGCTGCTTTTTTTACAGCTACCTTCTTAGGTGCTGCTTTTTTCGCAGCTACTTTCGGAGCTGCTTTTTTGGCTGTTGCTTTTGCTGCCATGTTAGGAAACAATTTTGGTTAACAATTTGGAGAAAAAAAACGCAAGCGTAACTTCTCCAACACAAACATAGATAAAAAAATATTTGGCGTTGTTGAAGATAACCTTAGATGATGTTGATAACCCTCGTATCACAAGCATCACAAGCGCAACACAACACAACAAACATGTTGTTGCAATGATGATGCTAAAGAATTTTTCATTAAGTGCATACAACAACAACACTGCTGGAAGCATTGTCAATCCTAATGTTTGAACGATTCGCACAAAATGAAATTCATACATTGATGTCATATCATCAACAGAAAAAACTAAACCTATGATGCGCAATGCAAGTGTCCTCAACAGAAGAAATGATGTGAATAAAATGATAAGATAAAATGTTGTTGTACGCGATTCAACTGCAAGTGACGGAGAAAAATTTTGTAACGAAAGTTGAATGAAGAGCGCGCAACTCAACACGAAATTGGCAGTAAGTAAAAATGATGAAACAGTAATTGTATCTGTTTGTGTTCTATAGATTTGCACGGCTCTGTTTGCACTTGATACAGATTGCCACAACTCCTCCAAATCATTTGCAAATGCGAGTTTCAAGTATGTTACTACCATCAACATCATCAACAATGCGATGAACAAATTCGCACTACTCTCTTCTTCTCTTCGTTGTTGCACATTGTAATATGTTGTAAAATTTTCTTTCAACCACGACTGAATATTTAATGTAAAATGAATGAA
>CAZKHZ010000052.1:0-2733 GCA_964552715.1 uncultured Chitinophagaceae bacterium
AGCTCAGGGCTATTCTAACTTCGCTAATCTACGTGCTGCTATCCTCTTTTTTAACTCCTCTCCTCGACTTGTTTTCACACGATTAACGACAGAACCTATTTAAAGGATTTATTCTAAAGGTTGCTACCTTAATTTGCCTTATATCAGATTGTTTTTTCAAGGCACCATTCTTCTCATATCATTATCCAAATATTAATTTACCACATTATTAATGTCCGCAATCATATAGCTGAGTTTGGGAGTCTGTTTAATAGAATATGGCAAAAGCAGGTAAAGGTTCCCCTCCCCTAGCACTAATAAAAATGATCACCGCGCCTATTCCAGAATTTGACAATAATGAAACCCATAATAGCACCACCCAAATGTGCAAAGTGCGCCACATTATCTCCCTGCTGCATGGCAATGCCGCGATACAATTCCCAAATGATGTATAGTGTTACAAATATTTTTGCTTTAATGGGAATAGGGGGGAATAGCAACATCAATTCGGTGTTAGGAAACAGCAAACCAAAAGCCGCCAATACCCCAAACACGGCACCGCTAGCGCCAACGGTTGGAATAAAATAGATTTCCTGTAAGGTACGGTAGGTCATCAACTGTTGCTCTGTAGCCGAAAAACTGCCGATGTGATTATACACCTGCCCTGCGTTCACGCCAAGGTGCAGCAACTCGGCACCAAAACCTGTAAGGAAATAAAAGATTAGAAATCGCTGTGGTCCCCACACTCTTTCCAGCATGGTGCCAAACAAAAACAGCGCGTACATATTAGAGAAGATGTGCAACAAACCACCGTGCATAAACATGTGCGTAAGCAACTGCAGCGGCATAAACGATGGCGAATCGAAATAATACAAGCCGAGCGTTCTGTTTAGGTTGATGCCAAAGGCATTTTCGCTAATGAATGAACCAACAAAAAACAATACGTTGATGATAATGAGATTAGAAACCGCGCTGCGCGTATCAAAATTGAACATGTTGGCAGCGAAGATATGCCGCTTTGCATGGCTTCAAAAAACTTAGAGATTTTTTTCAAATTGCGAGCCCATTGAATTGATGTGTAAGCGGAAACCATACGACCGACAGTTTAATCTTCAACGGACAAGTTTTATTTAATCATTTCCACATTGTTATTTGTAATCCATTTACATATTTTGACACATTTATTTAAAAATATAATTTTTTACTGCTAATATTGCAACCTATTTACATAATGACAAACTAAAATGATTGTAAACTTTAGTGTTCAAAATTTTGGCTCAATAAAGGACAAACAGACACTTTCCTTTGAAGCGGATAAATCAACCCATCTGGAAGACCATTATATAATTAATAATAACGGAGGCTTGAGATTGCTAAAGTTAGCATTAATCTACGGTGCTAACGCTTCGGGTAAGACAACAATTTTAAAGGCAATGGACTTTTTAAGAAATCTTGTTTTAGAACCTGTTGAAAAGAAAACAGATAATCTTGAATTTAGTCCATTTCTTTTCGATTCTGAAACGCCAAAACAAAACTCAATTCTTTCAATCGACTTTATCCAAAATGAAGTTAGATACTTTTATGAAGTAGAGTTAAATAAAAATGCTATTTCAAGAGAAGAACTTAATTTCTTTAATCCCAATAAAGCCAACGTATTTAAGCGGACAACCGACAAAAACAAACAATTTTCTGAAATTACATTTGGAAGTAAAATAAAAAAAGACAAAACATTTGAAAAGACCTTAGAATCAAATACGCTTTGGAACAACACGGTATTGGGTGGATTTCTTAAAACAAATATTGAGTTAAAAGAGCTAAAAGAGGCTACGGATTGGTTTAAGAACTATTTAAATCCTTTGATATTTACAAGAACAGAACTTGAAGGTTATGTAACATCACGAATTGATAAAACGGAAATAGATAAAGATTTAGTTGTAAGCATCCTAAAGAAAGCTGATTTTAATATTTCAGACATTTTAATTCAAGAGGAAGAAAAAGAAATTCCCGATGGATTTCTTGAATTTATTGAGAAGCAACTAAAAACACCTGATGAAAAAATAAAGGAGTTAAAGAATATAGGAAAATTCACTATTGACAAATTAGAATTTGAACATACTGTCAACAACAAAAAGTATAGCCTTCCATTTGAGTTTGAGTCGCAAGGAACAAGAAGATATTATGGTTTTGCTGGGCTTTTGAGTTTATTAATTAAAAATTCTGTGGCTTTTCCTATAGATGAATTAGAAGCATCATTACATCCAGAGTTGTATATCCATTTTCTGTTGTCCTTTTTAATCAATTCTAAAAAATCTCAAATAATTGCAACCACTCACAACCGAGAAATATTAGCGAATAAAGACATTTTCAGAAATGATGCGATTTGGTTTACAGACAAATCTGAAACTTGTGCGACCGAGTTATATTCTTTGTCTGATTTTGATAGTTCTGTTGTCAGAGATACAAGTAACATTTTTAACGCATATAAAACTGGTAAATTAGGCGGCACACCTAATTTAGGTGATTACTATATTGACATTAGCGATGAGAAAAATTAGAGCCATTCCTTTAAAAAGCAAACCAACCTTTGCAGTTGTTGTAGATGGCGATTGTGAGGTTTGGTATTTACAAATGCTAAAAAGGAATGAAAGGTCAATTGTTGTAAATATTGAGCCTAAAATCCCACAGAGAAAAAGACTATCCGAACAATATGAAAATGTAATTAAACTTTCAGAGGAAAACACAAAGGTATTTTGG
>CAZKHZ010000052.1:2833-19783 GCA_964552715.1 uncultured Chitinophagaceae bacterium
GCTTTAAAAAATGCCAAGACTTTAAAATTATTCGATACCGAAAACCCGAATAAAGGAATGTCTGAAATGCAATTGTTTTTTGAAGTAAATGAGTTTGGACAGCTATTCAAAAAATAATTATTCACTTCGACTGATAAGAAGGGCATCTGCTAACAGCACCTACAAGAAATTGGCGGTTCGGTGGTTAAATGATTCCCGATAGCTATCGGGATTGTGCTTCCTATCATCTTGATAGCTATCAGGAATGGTGGCAGGCAGTTTAGTGCTTCCCTGCCTACCTGCCGGCAGGGAAATCGCCAAATCTTTTAGCTGCAAAACGTTCTGCATGTTAAGCGAGTTTGTTCATACTGGCGTAAGAGACATCGTTCCCTTAAAACAAGAAAGGCTGCAACGTTCGTTGCAGCCTTTTTTGAAAACTTTAAATGATGTGAATTATCTGTTTTCGTAATAAACTTCAAGTTCATATAGGTTTGCATTGTCTTTCAACACAATTTTGCCTTCGCTGCCCGCAGTAGCAGGATTTGCGATGAAAAACAAATGCATGGTCTCAGAGCTGGTGCCAAAATTATCTTCATCTCTGATGTCAACATTCCAGCCATCAGCAGCCATAAATATGTTTTGCTGCGCAAGGTTCCATGGATAAGACAATTCAGTACTCTTGATGTCAGTTTTTGTTGATGTATTAAAACTCCATCCACCTGCTGCCAAGCTCAGTCTTACAAAAACATCTGGCTCAGAATTAACAGTCACACCAGGAATTGGTGATGGGCTATCCCAGTCAGAGCCACCGGGTTTTGTTTCAGCGTATTTTTTTAAAACAATTTTTGTAAGGTAGCGATTGTTGCCATTTACAGTTATAGCAACAGAGTATTTGTCTAACTTCTTTTTATCTTTTGAAAGTGTTTTCAATTGCACAATATATACACCAGCTTTTGTGTAAGTATGTGATGCAGATTCGCCTTCTGCTTTTGATCCATCACCAAAATCCCATTGATAAGACGATGCATCGGTTGCGCAGTTAGAGAATGTTACGGTTTCGCCAATATCCGCAGTAGTTTTATTTGCAGAAAAACAAGCAGCCGGTTGCTTTGTGCACGATGCAGCAAAGAATATTAAAGGAAGTACGAAAAGGAAAATTTTATTTTTCAT
The DNA here is from genome assembly GCA_964552715.1 of uncultured Chitinophagaceae bacterium. Lineage (GTDB taxonomy): Bacteria > Bacteroidota > Bacteroidia > Chitinophagales > LD1 > UBA7692. Next base: position 3,983 of record CAZKHZ010000052.1, read on the forward strand.
GTTTTAAAATGTTTAGACTGCAAGATTAAAAAAATATGGGAAGCAAAAACAAAATACTGCTCATGTAGAATTTACAGTTTTAATATTTACTTCGCAAAAAAATCATTGCTGCTGATTCGATGGCTGCTACCAACCAATTACTTTACAATATTGCATTGACACTTTTGCCCGAAGTAGGCGATGTGCTGGTTAAAAATTTGATAGCCTATTGTGGCAGTGCTGAGGATGTTTTTAAAGCCACACAAACTAAACTCATAAAAATTCCAATGGTGGGCGATGTGCGCGCTGCTGCTATTGAAGAAGCAATAAAGGATGGAAAGCTTTTGCGGCAAGCAGCAGATGAAATTGCGTTTATTGAAAAGCACAATATTCAACCCATATTTTTTACAGAAAGTAATTACCCGCATCGCCTGAAAGAATGTTATGACGGACCACCAATGCTTTATTACAAAGGCAATGCAGATTTGAATGCGCAAAAGATAGTTGCCATTGTAGGCACACGCAATGCGACCGAATATGGCAAAGAGGTTACCAAAAAACTGGTTAACGATTTAGCTGCGCAGAATGTTTTGGTGATAAGTGGTTTGGCGTATGGCATAGATATCTACGCACATAATGCCGCCTTAGAAAATAATCTACAAACCGTTGGGGTGTTGGCGCACGGCTTAAACAGAATATATCCTTCGCAACACCGCAACACCGCAAAGCGCATGGTAGAACAGGGCGGTTTGCTTACAGAATACACTTCTCAATGTGAGTTTAAATCACATAATTTTCCGCAAAGAAACAGAATCGTTTCGGGCATTAGTGATGCGGTGATAGTGGTAGAAAGTGATATAAAAGGAGGTGCATTGATTACGGCAAATATTGCAAACTCCTACAATCGCGAAGTGTTTGCAGTGCCCGGCAAAACCTCCGACCGTTTTTCGCGCGGTTGCAACTTTTTGATTAAAACCTTCAAAGCGCAAATTATTGACAGTGCAACCGATGTGATAGAAGCTATGAATTGGCAGAGCGAAACTGGGGTGAGCAAAACCAAAGTGCGGCAACTTACGCTGGCTCTTGCGCCTAGCGAACAAGCAATTTTTGATGTGTTGAAAGAAGGCGAAAGCGGAATTGATATATTGCTTGCCAAATGCAATTTGAATTCGGGTGAACTTTCTGCAACTCTTTTAGAACTAGAAATGAACGGGCTGATTGTAAGTTTGCCCGGAAAAAGATATAAGCTGACAATATGAGTACAAATGATAAAAGAAAGAAAGGGAAAAGGGATGTAAATCAAGCACACAGCAATCCAGATAATGCTTCGGTTGTTGAAAATCGTCACTTGTCCCTCGCCCCACGTCCCTCGTATTTGCCATACCTCATCATTTTCATCTTCACCTGCCTAATTTATTCCAACACCCTTTGGAACAAATACGCTTCGGATGATGCTATTGTTTTAACCGAAAATATCTATACCACACAAGGCATTGCTGGCTTAAAGGACATTTTTACACATGATGTATTTGAAGGCTTTTTTAAAGAGAAAAAGAACTTGGTTGCCGGAGGCAGGTATCGCCCGCTAAGTGTGGCAACCTTTGCCATAGAATATGAATTCTTTGGGCTGAATCCAATGCTCAGTCATGCCGGAAATGTGCTGCTGTTTGCAGTGAGTTGTTTGCTAATTTTTTATCTGTTTCAGTTGCTCATTCCGCAAAAGAAAGACACACCATTTTACATCTCTATTCCCTTTCTGTGCGCTATGTTATATGCCGCACATCCTATCCACACCGAAGCCGTAGCCAACATCAAAGGGCGCGATGAAATTATGAGTATGCTCTTTGCCATAGCATCGCTAGTATTTTCAGTGTTGTTTGTAAAGCGAGAGTCAATTCCATATTTGGCTTTTGCTGCACTTTGTTTCTTTCTGTCTTTGCTCTCCAAAGAGAATTCTATAACGTTTATAGCAATTATTCCGCTCACTTATTACTTCTTCTTAAACGCAAAGCTAAAGCACTATTTAATTGGTGTTGGTGCTGTACTTTTGCCTACAGTATTATATCTTTTATTGCGTGGAAATTATGCAGCCTCCAGCCTTGCGCAAGAATCAAATGAAATACTGAACAACCCATTTGTTGGTGCAACTTTTGCGCAGCGATATGCCACGCCTGTTTATAGCTTTCTGTTGTACTACATCAAGCTTGTTTTTCCGCATCCACTCAGCCACGATTACTATTTCAATCAAATTCCATTGATAGAATTTGGTGATGTGAAGTTTATAACCGCAGCTATGATTACCATTGCGCTTGTGGGTATTGCACTCAATCAAATCTTAAGAAAGACTATTGTTTCTTTTTCTATCCTCTATTACTTCATTACCTTTTCTGTAGTGTCCAACATTTTGTTTTCGGTAGGTATTGTAATGAACGAACGTTTTCAATTCATGCCTTCCTTGGGCTTTTGTTTGTTGCTGGCTTCGGGCTTTCACTACTTGTTTCAAACCAAAAGGTTGAAGGCTCCAGCGGCTGCGTTTTTAGCTGCAATTGTTTTGTTTCTTTTTAGTGCAAAAACATTTAGTCGAAACTATGCGTGGAAGGATAACCTTACCCTGTTTTTGACTGATGTAAAGAACTCACCCAACAGCGCAAAAGTGAACACCAGTGCAGGAGGCGATTTGCTTGCTGCTAGCGATGCAGAAACCGATTCGCTAAAGCGCAAGGCAATGATTCAAGAGTCCATTAGTTATCTTACCAGTGCCATTCGCATCTACCCTGATAATTTCAATGCGCTGCTGCTAATGGGTAATGCACAGTTTAAGTATTACAAAAACACCGATGCCGCCCTACCTTTCTACAATCGCATTTTGGAATTGCGCAAGGGTGGCGAGTTGTTGGCTTATCAAAATGCGGGTAACCTATTGTATGGCGAAAAGCAATATTCAAAGGCACTTCCATACCTCAATGGCTTGCTCGCTATGCAGCCCGATAACATAGAAGTTACGCTTCGTATCAGCGATAGTTACGCACAACTTTCTAAGATAGATTCTTCAAAGGCTTACATAGATTATGCGCTGCAAAAATCGCCTAACAATGCAATGGTTATTCATCAAATGGGTAAACTTTACGGTAGGTATTTGAATGATTTGAATACAGCCATTCCCTACTTAAAAAAGGCAACGGAATTAAGCCCAACAGAAGTTACTTATCTCGAAGACCTAGGTGTGGCTTATGGGCTAAGCGGGCAATACGACAGTGTGATTGAAACCATGAACAAAATTCTAAAAATCAATCCTAACTACGTTTCGGCTTATCGCAACATTAGCATTTCATACATGCAAAAAGGCGACAAGGCTAATGCTGATTTGTATATGCAGAAAGCCGCACAGGCTGAGCAACGGGGGAAATAGTTTGTCCGCTCAAAAACTGTAAGCACTTTCGTTAGAATGGTTTTTACTCCAAAAACTCGAAATCAACTCTTCTATTTTTGCTTCGCCCTTCCTCCGTTTCATTTTCTGAAACAGGACTATTTTTGCCATAACCCGAACTTGAAATCCTGCTTTTATATATACCATTAGCCTCTAGATAATCGGCTACCGCTTTGGCTCTTTTCATACTTAGCTTTACATTGAAATTATTGCTGCCAATATTATCTGTGTGTCCGTTAATTTTAATACGCTTTTCTGGGTTTGCAATCATGTATTTGACCAATTGATTTAACTGTGCAAAAGAGACGTCCTTCAAGCGATAGTCTTTGTATTCAAACTCAATTCTATCCAACACATAGCTGACTTTTTCGCCATTGTTGGTTTTGCTAAAATCTTCAAGCGTACCACTGCTATTGTCTGCGTTAGTTAAATTGGCAGCCTTTTCTTCAACTTTCGCTTTTGTAAGGCTATCCACTTGCTTTTGAAGCACAGTAACTTTTGTTTTCAATTTTTTCTTCTCAATCTCAGCACCCTCTTTTACAGTATTTATCTCTTGCGCTTGCAACAACTCCTGCTCACGTTTTTTGCGTTTGAAATCTGTAGGGATACCAAAGCCAAAAACAATTTCATGAGAACCGCCTACTTGGTTTGCATACCTTTTACTCATAGCATGGTCATAGGCATAGGCTATAGTAAACATTTTCATAACCTTCACTCCGCAGGTTGCCAAAACGCCAAAGCTATTTCTGTAGCCCAGCCCAGCGTAAACTATCTTTTTGTAGTCAAACATTACCAATGCATCAAACTGAGGCAATTGCTTGCCATTGTATCGCATCAAGAAATTTGGTGTGATGTTGAATTGGTTTTTCAAAAGACCAATTTCATATTGAGCAAACAAACTATAATGCCGCGTAAGAGAATAGTCAAGCGTTGTATTGCCTGCTGTGGCATACTTTGCGGAACTTTCTATTACCTGCGGTATAGAAAACCCAACTAATAGTCGCTTCCATTTATAGCTAATGCCAACACTGCCATCAAAAGTAAAACGCTGTGATTGTTGCCCAGCAAGGTTGGGGTCTGTTACATCTTTGGCTCGCGCTTTATCCCAATCAATTGACAAAGCAATAAGTGCACCCTGAATACCAATTGAAATTTGATGATGTTTGGCAAAAGTTATCTTTTGATTGTAAGCTAGTGCGGCATTAGTACGATTGAAAAACCCATATTGATCATTGAAAACCAAAGCTCCTAAACCGATACGATCTTTCGATAGTGAAACCTCCGCTGTAGCACCTCCCGTCATTGGACTTCCTGGAAATTCGGTCCATTGTTTTCTGAAGTATCCAAATGCTTTATACTCGTTATCAATACCTGCAAACGCAGGATTTGAAAGGAACTTGGAATAATATACGGTTGAAAAAACTGGCACTTGCTGGGCAGTACAATCCTGTAATAAACCCGCTGAAATTAATCCCCCAAAAATGATGCGTAAAAAGTGTTTCATAGATTTACTTTTTTGAGTTTAGAATATTGATGTAATCCTTAACCTCCACATTTTTGACAGATGATTTTAGTACATAGAAATAGGCTCCGTCATCAAGACTTTTTCCGTCCATCTGGTTCACACCATTCCAATTATTGGCATAGTTTTCTGTTTCAAAGACTATACGTCCCCATCTGTCAAAAATCACTACACTTGGATTGGGATAAACATCTAAATCCACTTCCCAAAAATCATTCAAACCATCTCCATCAGGTGTAATAATATTGGGCAATTTTGCAACTTCAATTACATGCACAAAGCCCTTGTATTCAACAAAACAAGTGCTGCCAAGCGTGTCTGAAAACACTTTAATCGTGTAAGAAAAAGGTCTATTGGGCTTAGTTTTTCTAAGCGTATCGTTTGATATTATTAGAAAGTTATCAGGGAAACTTTCAAAACTCCAAGGCAGCGAATTTTGTTTTGTAAAGTTGATATAATTACGCTCATAAATTTCGAATGAATCAACAGGTAGTAAAATGCCGTTTATAAAAACAGAAGAGTCAATTTCCTTAGGTTGAAAAACAGTTGCTTTGAGAGAATCGGCACATTGGTTTTTATCAAGAGCAATTACATTGTACTCGCCCGAAACCAGATTATAAAATACATTGTATGGTTGAGCTTCATTGCCATCAAGAGCATAAAAATAAGGTGCGCGGCTGCTATCTGTGGAATACACTTTGAAAGAGCCTCCGTTTCTGCCAAAGCAACGAACGGAGTCGATAGAAATAACATGTGTTGTCTTTACAAATTCCTTGATTGCAAAGCCGCTGTTCAAAGCACAATTATTAGCGTCTTTAACCTCATAGTTATGCGCTCCGGTTGATAAAGATTGCATTGAATTCTGTGCTTGAAATACGGATCCGTCAAAGCGATAACTGTAAGGAGGAGTTCCCCCAATTACCTTAACTTCGGCATAGGCATCATTTCTATCATGGCAGGTAGCGGTTTGGGTTGTTACAGCCTCTACCAATAGCTTATTTGGTTGAGTAAGATTTGCGCTAACTGTTACATTACAATTTTCATCATCCCTTATCAAGGCTATAAAGTTTCCTGCGCTTACATTCTGAATATTAAATGGCGAACTTATTGGGGCATTATTAAAATAGTAAGGTTGAGTGCCACCCGAAATCTGTAACAAAACACTACCTGAAGCATCCTCAAAACATTTTAGGTTTTGCGCAGTGGCATTTACAACAAAAGGTACTGCCGCAGGCACTTCAACCTCGAATTCAAAAGCGCAAGTATTCTTATCATAAATTACAACAGATTGTGTGCCGGGTTGCAACAAAACAGACACTGTATCTATAAATTGTTTGTTGAAAATTTTGGCGGGTGTGTTTCCATCAGTAATTTCTATAAACAAAGTCCCCTGCTGCCCTACACATTTCGGGGCATAAATGTCATACTCAAATTCCAATGCTTTAGCGTCTTTAATAATCGTGTCAATTTGCACCACACAACCATTTTCATCTATCACAGATGAAGTGACACTTTCTCCCCCCCAGTAATACTCCGCTTGTGGCGCATCATAAGGTGGCGTTCCGCCTGTTGCAACAAAAGATACTAAAGTGCTGTCACCCACACAACGCAATGGAGCAAATGATACTGATGCTTTAAGTTTTGTTGGCTGAAAGACTTCAATTTCATTGTAATAAACACAGCCTGCTGTGTCAATAATTTCAATAGGGTACATACCTATCGGAAGACTATCTAATCTCACCGACCAATCAGCATACCAAACTCCATTGATGTTTGCCGGAAGATTGCCAGAAATAAAATCAATGTCAATGTACCCGCTGCTATCGCCATGACAAGAAACATTTACAACATTTGCATTTAGTGATAATTGTGCTGCAGGATAAAGTGTAAAACTTTTAAAATGAAAGCAGTTATTAGCATCCAAAATATTCAAATTATAGTTGCCTGTTTCCATATTCAAAATCAATGAATCGGAGAAAGAAAACGTGTTATTTCCTACACTTGCTTTAAATGGCTTCACGCCACCGCTGGCAAATATTTTCACAATTCCACTGTCTGCACTGCAATTGATGTTGACCGTGTTTAATGTTATTACCAGTGGTTGCGGCTCAAAAATATTTAGCAAAACAGAATCTCTACATCCATTATCATCCACCACTAAGTAATTATAGTTGCCGCCTGAAACACTAAAATTCCCTATTCCTGTAAATGGATAAGTTCCACCGATTGCCGAAACGGTAACTATGGATGGTGTTCCCGCACATTTGATTGGAGTATGGGTTGCCTTAGCCTTTAATCTATAGATTGAATCTATAAATGTTCCATATTCTAAAGCACAGTTATTGGCATCTGAGATTTCAAAGTATATATACCCGACTCCCAGATTATTAAACACAACTGGGTTTGTAGAAACCGCGTTCCCATTGATATAATATGGGGTTGTTCCTTGAGCAATTTCTATTTCAACTGATTGTATTGTATTGATACCACAAACAACAGGTAAAATATTTGCTTGAAAAATCAATGGATTAGTAATTTCTGGAATTTCTATTTCAATCTCAGATTTACAAAAGCCATCACTCAAAACTTCAAAGTAATGATAACCTGCCAACAGTGAAACAGTTGTGGAATTCTGAAATGAATAAGGAGAATAGAAGTCTTCCAAAATATATGGAGAATCTCCGCCATCAGGAGTTATTTCCACCACAGATACTTCACCGGCACACAATGCAGAATCTACAATAGCTACAATCACATCAAAATACGGTAACTCAACTATAGTAATCACCCCCTCTGCAACACAACCATTATCATCGCTAATGGAAACAGAGTTTTGACCTGCGGGGAAGTAATAGAAATCTGGGAACCAATAGGGCGGTGTGCCGCCATCTGCATCAACATATATTTCTGCATATTGATCTACACACACAGCAGTATCTCCAAAATATACCATGATTAATTGATTGGGTTCATCAATTTCAAAATCTATACTTTGCTCACATCCATTAGCCGAATAAACTGTAATGGCATAATTCCCTTTAGCTAAGTCTTGAAGCACTAAACTTGTATCACCTGTTGACCAGTATATTTGGTAGGGCGATGTGCCTGTAGTTATCTGTGCAATCGCATATCCACTGCTATCACCAAAGCATAAAGCATTATGCACCTCTACTTCTACCACAAGCGTATTTACAGAAGGAACAAATATTCCATCAGATTTTGTGCAGCCTTTTATATCTGTAACTGTTACATTAAAAGTCCCCGAAATCAAATTGGTCACAATATTTGTTGTGTCAGAATTTGACCATTCAAAAGTAAAAAAGCCATTCCCGCCAATTGCGCTAACAGAAGCCTTTCCATTTCCATTATTGCAGGTATCTTGCAATGCATTTAATGAAATTTGAATAGGAGGTGGACCGAGGATAGTATAGCTTTTTGTTACAGTGCAATTCTTTTCATCAGTAACAGTTAAATGAAATGTGCCATTGGGGAGTGCGGTTGCATTTTCAGTATTCGTGCCACCACTCCAATTATAAGTAAATGGAGGATAGCCAAAATTTATCTGCGTATAAACAGCCCCATTATCAGATTCAAAGCATTGTTTATTTTCAACGCTATCAGTAATAAATAGTGGTGGCTTTTTGGTGTTCAATACAGTAGTGCTTTTTGAACATCCTTTCGTGTCAAAAACAATAACACTGCTGGTGCCTGGTGGAAGTTGGCTTGCCTGTTTGTTGTTTTCTCCATTCGACCACAAGTAAGAAAAAAACGGTGATGGATTTTCTGGTGAAGAAGTATAAACCTCTGCAACACTAAATGGACTGGCAGCACAGGGATCAATATTTTCTTTCACCGAGTCAATCACCACTCCATTCGAGCCGCCAATACTAACCGAATTTTCTGCAACGCATCCGGCTTCGGTTGTAACAGTGATAGTGTAAACTCCTGTTCTGTCAATTATAATACTGTCCCATCCCGACTCCCCATTCGACCATTCGTATGTTTTGTTATTACCACCTCCTGTAACATTTGCCTTTAATGCAATAGGCTTGCCGCAGTCAATTTTAATGTCATTAAAATTTATTTCAATATCTCTAAAATCTATAGTTGTTGAAGTGCGATAGCATGAGGAATCATTTATAAAAATAGAATAGTTTTTCCGAGGCAAATTTTCAAACACAACAGTAGCCGTATCGTTTAAATAAACAACGGCTGAATCCACCCTTAATAAAACACTATCATACAATAGCACCTTAATTACATAGCTGCCAAAATTTGCAAGAATAGAAATGTCTGGAACAAAATTTATAGTGATGCTGCCATCATTCAAATCGCAGGGTGGTAAGGCAACAATGTTATATTTGGGTAAAGGCTGAACCAAAAGTCTGTAAGCTCCAAAAACACAATCTCTCAAATCCAAATACACTTCATATATACCCGGTTGCTGCGTATCATAAAATTTGCCGATTTTAGCATCTACAGTATCTCTTCCTCCATTTGGTTTTACTACTATAAAATTTGCGTTAGATGAACTTGGGCAAATGGAGCCTATTTCAAAACCTTCAAAATACAATCCACACCCTTTGACCTTCAAAATCGGGAACACCGCTTGGTTTGATCTGCTCCACAATAGGGTTGATGTTATAATACAGCCATTTTTATCCTGAACATCAAAAATGGCATTTGTGCTACACGAATTTGGAGGGCTTGCGCCTCTATATGTATAAGTGTATGGAAACTCTCCACCTCTCAGTTTCACCAATGTATCTAAGTAGGGCAGCACACCGCAACTTGTTGAAGTGCTTTCCACCTCTTTAATTCTGAAAACATTAAAGCGACCATAAATTGTTCTATAATTTCCTCCTGCATCAATTACTCTTGTCCAGTAAAATTCACAAAGCGAAGTATCTCTTAAACCCACATTGCCGTTCGACCACAAAAAAATGTAGGGAGCGCAGCCACCAATATTGGTAGTATCAATTTCAGCTTTACCATTACATTGACTTCCGCATGTATTTTGCAAAGGCAATAAAGCCTGAAAATTCAATTTTTTGTTGCAAGAACTTCCGCCACTCCCACTCCCTGAGCCAATTGGCGCCCCACCCATTTCTGCATTCACCAAGCGGTTATTTACACCGTTAGTCGAGGTGTAACCGCATAGTAAATTACTCGTGCAGCCAGTAGTGATATACGTGCCACCAATTCGCAAAAAATTACCGTAATTGTAAAATCCTTCTCCCGCCATGTAAACATCATTTCTATTTTTACTCACAAGGCTATGCGATAGGTCAGTAGCGGAGTTTCCAAAATAGGTTTTCCAAAAATTTTGTTGCAATAGGTCAAAGCCCAACACAACTCCATCTCTCAAACCTGCTTTGAATTTTTGCTCAAAAAAACCTGCATTTGCGCCAGTTGTTGTAAAATTCCCATCCGAAAAACCAGCGTACAACTGATAGCAGGAATCATCTAAGGCAACAGCAGTTAAAGCATCATTGGCGTTTGTACCGAAATAAGTTGCGTACTCACGTTGCAATGTGATTGGATTGAACTTTGCAATAAATCCATCAGCACTACCTCCCCCAAAATTTGCTTGATAGAAATTACCATTGGCTTGAGACAGTACTGGAAGATTAATTGAGTTTGTAGAGCCGCAAATAAAAACACCGCAACTTCCCTTGGCGATAGAAGTCGCAATGTCATTTCCTGAACCACCAAAGTGGGTACTCCATTCAAGCGAAAAATTATTACCAAACTTTCCAACAACAGCTTCTAGGCTATCAGCAGTACTTGAAGTTATATAATCATCTCCGTTGCCGCCCACAAAAGTACTCCACAACCTGTTACAAGCAGTATCAAAAGCAGCAACAAATCCCATTTTTGAAGGAGTAAAAAATTGCCCGTTGTAAAAACTCGCCAAACTCCCGTCAAAAAATCCACCCTGAGAATTCTTATTTGGAAAGTCTGTTGAGCTGGTGAAGCCAGAGATAAAAAACTTACCCCCGTAAGTACAAATATCTAATGCCTCATCTTCACTATATCCTCCATAACCCGTTGCCCATATCCATTTTCCCTCTCCTGTAAATCTTGCTATAAAAGCATCTTTACTACCTATGTTAGTAGGCTCATTATAATTACCGTACGTTGCCCGTGGAAAATCGAAAGAGTGCGTGTATCCTGTAATAAAAATTCCATTTTCAAAAGCAGCTACACTATTGCCAAAATCAATATCACCGCCCCCAAAAAAGGTAGTCCACATCAACTCTTGTGCGGTATCACATTTCATTATCAATACATCTGTAGAGTCGGCATTATAATCTGTGTACGAACCACTTACCTGTGGAAAAATAGGCGTAGCATAATTGTAGGAATATCCAACAGTAACAGTGTTACTATCATTGTCATAAACCACTTTTCTAAAACCAGTATTAAACTCATCAGGTGGCGTGTTCCACTGCAATTCAATTGAAGGATCAATAGTAAAACCATGCTCTGTTGAAATACCTTTCGGGAATCCAATCCGCACCCCATTTGCTACAGTCATTTGCCAAACTGCATCCACTTTTTTATTGTTGTCGGTCAAAACCAAAGGTCCCTCATTCACCGAAAAAATGCCATTAGAAATCGCTAATTTATTTTTTGAAATACTTACATCAGCCCCCTTAACCTCATATTCAATATTAGGAATTGTTGCATCCTTATTCACCAAAAATTCATGTCGCCAATTACCATATTCATCAATTGACCACAACCAGTCAACCCCCTCATAAATTGATTTGATAAGCACAACCGTTGACGTTTTAATTTGTGCTGACTTAAAATTTTGTTTGTAGATGTTTACATAATGTCTGTTGCTTTCAACCATCACCATTTGTGATTTTTGAATGCTTGCATTCTTTATTATAACATCAATTTTATGGCTTTGGCGTTTGCTCCTGCCAATAATGCTGAAGCCACTCCGAGTAATAAAAATCTGCCCGTTTGTGTAGCTAGAGTATGCCAAAACCTCATCTGGATTATCGGCTCTTACCTGACCTTTGTTTTCAATAAAGTATGACTGGATTCTTGTTTCACCAGCTTGAATCATTAAGGTAATTAATGAGAAGGCAAAGAGGAGAGCATGTTTCATGGCAGGAATTTTTTTTGCTAATCTTAGTTAAACCTAAAAAAGATTATCAATACAAACAAATTCATAAATAATTAAATCTTCTACTACAGATACAATCAATCTCTCGCACACATGGTGCTACTTCTGAATTTTAAATAGGGGGTGTTGCTGATTAGGTATAAAGCGTACATGAGGTATGTGGCGTGGGCGTTTAAAAATCAATACAAAATGCGCAGCATTCACAACTGCAAATCTTTAAGTTTTCCTTTTATCTAAATCATATATCAGTAGGGAAGAATGTAAATTAAAATATGTGGATGCGCAGTGGCACGCCTAAGCTGAAATTGCATTCATATTAATTTCTTATTTAGCTTATGGGTGCTAATCAAAATTCAATTAACTAAGTACATAATTTAAAAGTATAGGAACGCTAAAATTTATACTTGTAAATTATTCATACAAATTTATTGCTTGATAAAGCTGTTTGAAAGGTTGAGTTTTTCATTTGCTATTTGAATAAAATAGAAACCATTCTCTAAATTTTCGATATTCAGAGTTAATGAGTATTCATCTGTTTTTTCAATACTTACATTGTATTGTCTTCCTGTGATATCAAACAATACAATTTTTGCATTTTCAATAATTAAATCGCTTTTTATGTTCAAGTGTTTTTGTGCAGGATTAGGAAATAACTTGAGGGCATGTGGATTTGCAAACTCCGCAATTGAGTTGTAAGGATTGGTGCAATCATTTTTGAAAACATTTGCAGTGTCTTCAAAATAATATTCTGGTCTATTGTCTTTTCCTTTTAATGAAATACAAACATTTTTGAACTGAACATTTTTTGCATGACGCACATAAAACCCATGCGCAGGTAATGAATCGCCCCACATATCAGGCTCGGGGCGCGATGTTGCTAATTCAGGCACAGTTTGCAATCCCACAATTCCACTATCTCCTTTTACAATCAGCGTTATATTTTCCAGTAAAATATTTTCAACAAAAAAGTTTGGCATTGCAGTAATTGAAGATGGAATTGCCCTAGCAGATTCGCACCTAAAATTTTTGATTGTTACATTTTTCAAATACTGAACTGGAGGAGGTGGAATATTGGATGTGTATTTATTTCCACGGTTACTCAATCGAATAAAAATTGGTGTTTCGTAGGGTGTTTGAATATCAATATTTTCAAACGAAATATCTTCGGCTAAACCACCATCTGTTACACCAACATAAATTGCATTTGCTGGAGTAAAAGCAATACCAAAGGCACTTTTTTTCACTACAATATTTTCAAATCTAATTCTTCTCATTGGACCACAACTTTCATTACCCACTTTTATTGCACGCTCGTAAGTGGCAAGAGTGCAATTGCGCACCAACACATCTTCTGCTGCAGCAAGCGAATGCGCTTTGATTACAATAGGGTCATCATTGCTATCAATATCACAATCTTCAATCAGCACATTGCGACTACCGTCAATGTTTATGCCATCGTTGCTTCCAAAGCAATGATTGTAGATGTTGATTTTGCGAATCGTAATTGTATCACAATTAAAAAGATGTACCATCCAATGCGCTGCGTTTTCTAATTTAATACTATCTATTACCACATTTTTGCACCGGTGCATTCTAATACCAAACGGGCGAAAATTTTTGGATACACTCAAAAAGTTAGCAGCGCGTCCACTAAAAAAAATGGTGCCGCCACCTGTGATGCGAATGTTGTTTGCTTCCTGCGCAAAAATTAAAGAGCGTTTTGTATAATTATTATCCGACCAACTTGGCTGATTATATGGGTACTCAGGGTAATCATTGTTGATAGTGTGGGCTGTAAGCGATGCACCTTGCAGAATGCGTAAAGTTACATTGCTTTTTAAAATGAAAGTATTGGTAACAAAGTTTCCTGAATCTACCAAAACTGTTCCTCCTCCAGCATTGCTGCAAGCATTAATTGCATTTTGAATAGATGCAGCATTTCCAAATGCATTCACAGTAGTGGAAGCGCCATAATCCGTTATTTTAAAAACAGATTGTGCTTTAGCGGAAACTAAAAATGAAGTAAGAAATGTAAATAGATATAATTTATACATTCGTCAAAAATATGTGCTAATTCATGAGTATAGGTTAAATGAACGTTATCAAAATAGCTCTAAGTAATTAAAAATTTACTTTTTGCTTCTATTAAAGCTATCCATACTTTTATCCGCTTTTATAATTGACTATTTTAATAATTGTTTTCGAGGCTATTAAATAATAACTGTCTTTTCTTTTTATTAATTCAATTATGAAAACATACTACAGACCAAGATTTTTAATTCTGCTTGTAATTATAATCGTTGCAATTGCAATTGTTTTTAAACCAAAAAACATAGGCAAGCCTTACACTCCGTATTTTGATTTGCTGAATAAAGAGCTTAAAAAAAATACTATTGGCAGACCAGTTGTTATTATTGATTTAGACTTACTCGATTCGAATATTGCAGTGCTGAAATCGCATATTAAACCGCCTAAATATTATAGGGTGGTAGATAAATCATTGCCTTCGCTTGGATTGATTGATTACATTTTTTCTAAAACGGGAACTAATAAGGTCATGTGTTTTCATCAGCCGTTTTTAAATTTATGGGTAGCCCACAAGCCCGATGTAGATTTATTGCTCGGTAAACCCATGCCGCTTTCGGCTCTCGAAACTTTTTATGCGCAACTTCCCGATTCAACATCTTTTAATCCGGCAAAGCAAATTCAGTGGCTCATAGATTCTAAAGAGCGATTGCTGCAGTATCAAGATTTTGCGCATCAAAAAAATACGCATCTGCAATTAAACGTAGAAATTGATGTGGGGCTGCACCGTGGTGGGGTTACAAAAACTGAACAATTAATAGAAATGCTTTCTGTAATAAATAGCGATTCTTCGCATTTGAGTTTTAGTGGTTTTATGGGCTACGATGCGCATGTTCCCGAAGTTTTCTTCCCATTGGGCAGTCCGCAGGGTGCTTACAAAAATGTGCTGAAATATTACAATGAGTTTTTTGTAGCGGGTAAAAAAGCATTCCCAGAAATGTTTAATAAACCACTTACGTTAAATGGTGCAGGAAGTAAAACTTATCAAATGTATGATAGCGATACCTTGCTTAATGATTTAGCATCAGGGTCGAGTTTGTTGCTTCCTTCCGATTTTGATTTAGCTACATTGACAGGTCACCGCCCAGCAGTTTTTATTGCTACACCTGTATTAAAGAAAAGCACTGGAATTAAAATTCCTTTTCTCGAATTTTTAGCACCGCTTATGCAATGGTGGAATCCCAATTTACAAGAAACCTATTTTATTTATGGCGGACGTTGGAAAGCAAAACACCACAACCCCGAAGGATTATCCTCAAACGCTTTATACGGCTTTAGTTCCAATCAGGAAATTGTAAATGGGTCGGCAAAAACAAATTTAAGTGTAGATGATTTTATTTTTCTTCGACCCACCCAAAGCGAAGCTGTAATGCTTGAGTTTGGAAACATTTTGTTGGTTAGGAATCATAAAGTGGTTGGTAACTGGGAAGTGTTTGAGTAGATAATTTAAGCGTGAAGAAATGCTTCAAAAGAAATTTACGAATCTATAACTTACATCAAATAATAATTCTTTAAATCTGTAACAATCGAATCGTTAACCACTGCTTATTGCCCACTTGTATTCTGCTACGTATAAGTACAAACTACCAAATCATTCAATTGCTCATAAGACTGTTCATGCCCCTTTCGGGAGAGGGGCAGGGG
>CAZKHZ010000053.1:0-19583 GCA_964552715.1 uncultured Chitinophagaceae bacterium
CTCTGCCTGTGTTGCCTCCAAAACAGTTTACATTTGTTACTGTGCCATTTACTACTAGTCCAGCTGGTTCGGTAATGGTAATTGTTGTTATTGCAGTACAGTTATTGAAATCAGTAATTGAAACTGAGTATGTTCCTGCTACCAAACCGCTTCTATTTTGCGAAGTATTACCATCATTCCAATTAAAAGCAATTGGCGTGGTTCCTCCATTTACAGTCAAGGTAATACTTCCAGTTGCTGCTCCGTTACATAGCACATCAATTTTTGAAACGCTAAATGTGATTGCCCCAGGTTGAGCAATTGTTACGGCATTTGTAGTTGAACAACCATTCGCATCAGTAATTACCACAGTGTAAAGTCCTGCTACTAAACTTGATACATCTTGTATAGTTTGTCCGTTGCTCCATAAATAGTTGTAAGCCTGTGTTCCACCGGTAACTGTCAAATCAATATTTCCTGTATTTCCACCATTGCAAAGGATATCTACCTTTGTTAGTGATGATGTAAGCACAGCAGGTTGAGAAAGCAATTGTGCAATAACTTGGGTACAACCGTTGTTGTCTGTTACTGTAACAGAATAATTTCCAGCGGGAACATTTTGAATATCCTCAAATGTAGAACCATTACTCCAACTAAAACTATAAGCAGGCACACCTCCTGCTACCGATATATCTACGTAACCAGTGCTGTTTCCAAAGCATAAAGCATCTCTAAATGAAGCTACATTAACCGACAAAGGAAGTGGTGCAGCAATTGTTGCCCCACCTACAGCAGTACATCCTTTGCTGTCTGTAATTGTTACATTATATGTATTAGCAGCTACTCCAGTCAAATCTTCAATGATACTGCCATTACTCCAAGCATAAGAATATGGAGCAGTGCCACCACCTGTAGAAATGTAAATCCCTCCAGTAGTTCCACCATTGCATAGTAAATTCGTAACAGAATCAATAAGCACTGTAAGCAAAGCTGGTTGTGTAACACTTGCGTTTAAAAATGCGCTGCAACCTTTAGAATCTCTAAGTGTAACAACGTAGTTGTTTGCTGTCAAACCTGTAAAAGCAGGTACTGGTTGAAAAGTTATTCCATTTATTGAATAGGCGTAAGGTAAAATACCGCCTGTTAAGGTTACATAAACCTCTCCGTCAGTTCCTCCGAAACATGACACTGATTTTACTGAATCCAAATTTGCTACTACTACATATAGATTGTCAATAGTAACCGTATCGCTCGCAGAACAACCATTACCATCTGTAACAATCACACCATAGATGCCAGCGGCTATGTTATTAAATGTAGGAGATCCCTGACCTGGACCACCATTTAACGAGTAACTATAAGTACCTAAACCTCCAGTTGCCGTAGCTACAATTTTACCATCAAAAACGTTAGCGCAACTTGCGTCAACAGAATCAATAATGTTTGCCACTAAAAGTGGAGGTTGTCCGATAATCTGAGGGGTATTAAATGTATTTGAACAAAGGCTATCATCCTGAATAGTGATGTTGTATGTTCCAAATGGCAATCCAGAAATCGGGCTTGATTGATAAGCACCGCCATTCAAAGCATAGAGCACTCCGCCATTTAGAGAAGAACCTGAAATTGTAATAGTTCCATCGCTACCACCAAAACATTGCACATCAGTTTTTGTAGCTGAGCTAACAGATGGTAATGAAAGAATTCTTACAATACTATTACCGCTGGTAGATGAGCAAATACCTGATGTTACAACTCTTCTATACCAAACTGTAGTATTGGTGAAACTTGGGTCGTAATCTTCATTTGAATTTACGCCCGAAGCAGATGTCCACGAACCTCCATTACTAAAACTCTCCTGCCATAAATAGATAAATGTACCTGTGCCGCTGGTTGGCGTAGCCCCATCAATTAAAACAGGATCTCCTGAAGCGCAAAAACGCTGATAAGTAGGACTCAAATCGTTATTCGCAATAACTGGTGTAACGTTTACAACTTCCTCATTAGAAAAAGCAACTCCACAACCATTGCCGCTTGCACTATATCTTAAACGGTATCTTGTTGAATCAGTTATAACCCCAGTATTATAAGTAGGATTGTTTGCACTAGGAATATTTACAAAGCTAACGCCATCAAACACCTGCCATTGATACACAAACGAACCGGTACCTCCTGAAACTACTGAAGTTAAAGTTGAAGTGCCTGAGCCACAAAATGTATTACCACCAGAAATTGTTGCAGATGGATCTGGTACAACAGTAATAATGACTGTATTTGAAACAGCTTGGTCACATCCATTCCCTGTTGTTGAATAAAGCAATCTATAATCTGTTGTTGAAGTCAAAGCTGGTGATGAGTAAGTACTACCATTGCCGCTAATAATTATATTCACCCATGAACTTCCGTTGAAAAATTGCCATTGATAGAAAGGTGAACCTACTCCAGCAGATACAATATTTGAAGTTAACGTAACACTTCCGCCATCACAAACAGTTTGAGACGTGCCAATTGAAATTGACGGATCACTAACTACCGTAACAACGGATA
Organism: uncultured Chitinophagaceae bacterium; assembly: GCA_964552715.1. Classification (GTDB taxonomy): domain Bacteria; phylum Bacteroidota; class Bacteroidia; order Chitinophagales; family LD1; genus UBA7692. The sequence goes on from CAZKHZ010000053.1 coordinate 2,524, forward strand.
CATTTGATGTATCTGCAATACAACCTGTTCCAGTTGGCGAAAACACCACACGATAACTTGTTGTTGCAGCTAATGGACCTATATTTAGAGTAGGAGAATTTAGTCCAGTTGCAGTCCATATTGAACCATTGAAAAACTGCCATACATAATTTCCTGTTCCTGATGAAGGGGTAGCAACAAGTGTTACTAATGCACCAGCACATACTGTTTGCGAAGCAGTAATACTTACTGTTGGATTTGGAACAACCGAAACAATTGAAACATTAGATGTGTCTGCATCGCAACCATTGCCTGTGCAAGAATATCTTGCTCGGTAATACCTTGTTGAAGTTAAAGTTCCTGAATTTAGTGTTGCACCAGGACCACCTGTTGGTGACCAACTAATTCCATCGGTGCTGATATGCCAATTTATGATGCAAGTTCCTGTTCCTCCGGTTGTAGTTGCTGATAATGTTACCGCAAAATTACCACAAATCTGTTGTGATGAAGTAATGGTAATATCCGGATCTGGATTTACATTAACTAATTGCGAGTTGGAAGTTCCTTCATCGCAGCCAGTGCCAGTGCAACTTCTTCGTGCTTGAAAAAAAGTGTTTGACGTAATTCCGGTTGGCGAGTAGCTTGCTCCAGTTGCACCAGTATTTGTCCATAAACTATTATCTGGACTGCTCCACCATGTTACAGTACAAGTACCTGTTCCACCGGGTGAAGTAAGCACGTTTAAAGTAGCGCCACCGCCACTGCAAATAGTTGTAGCCCCATTAATGGTAATCGTTGGGTCGGCAACAACTGTAATTGTTACTGTGTTGGAAGTAGCTGCATCGCAGCCGTTTCCGGTGCAACTGTTTATTGCCCTGTAATAAGTAGTTTGAGTTAATGAGCCAATAGACAATGATGGACCAGTAGCTATATTACCAAAGGTAAAGTTATCAGTGCTTGACTGCCATTGAACGGTACATGTGCCAGTACCACCACTTACTGATGATGATAGGGCTGAAGGGACACCTCCAGCGCAAATTGTTTGGTCTGAACTAATGGATATAGTTGGATCTGCATTAATAGTTATTGCTTGAGAAGCACACCCAGTTATATTACATGTTCCATTTGCGCGAACAAAATATGTTGTATTGGTAGATGGAGATACGATAATACTTGTTCCTGTTCCTGCTGATGCACCTCCGCAAAAACCCGTAAACCACTCCCAGTTTGCACCAGTGCCTAGTGAACCCCCAGATACAGTTAAATTAGTTGAACCACCATTACATATAGTTGTAGTTCCCGTGATACTGGTTGGCGCAGTAGAAGATGAATTTACAGTAACTGTTGTTTGAACACAAGTTGTGTTGGAACAGCCTACAACATTGCCTGGCTCGTACCTTACAAAATAATTTGTCGTTGAAATCGGTGCCGCAATGGTCAAAGCAGCTGTTGCTGAATTATTAGGCGCGGTTACTGAACCAAGTAGCGTTCCGCCACATGTACCACTGTAGAAATTAACCGTACCATTTTGGTTTATCGCTGATGGAAAAGTTGCCGTGAGCGTAATGTTGGCAGGTGGTGATGCAGGGCAATAAGAACTTGTACTTGGGCTTAAAATTGTAGGTACTTCATAAAATCTATTGCGAATTAAAATTGTTCCAGATGTAACAGAAGGACAAACCCCATTAGTTACCCTATATCTCATCCTATCTGCGTTACCATCACTATTTGATACCCTTTTAGGAAAAGAAGATGTTCCAGAAGATGTTCCAATAACCCAGCCATTATTCCAGCCCCCATTATTGCTACCCCAATCCCAGACTACGCTACCTGTTTGGCTGGAAACTGTAACCGGGGTTGTGAAATTCCCTGAGGCATCACAAAAATCTATCGGACCAGTTGTGGATGGTGTTCCTAAAGTTGATGCCGCATCAACTGTGAGTGTACCGGTTATTGCATCTACACACGTAGCTCCATTGTTACTATTACTTGAGCAAGGTCCGCAATAATTTATTCCACCAAAATTACCTGCACTAAATGCTCTTCTTAAATAACGATATGTACCAGGACCAGGAGGAGTTTCAGAATATGTTTGGCTATTATTACTTGCAACATTTGCCCAATTCCCTGAACCAGGTGTAGTCTCTCTAAACCATTGAAAACTAACCGTACCAGTTGAGGTTGCATTCGTAGTGCTATTTACAGTAACACTACTGCCAGTACATATTTGGGTAGTTGAAAGGGCTATCGCACCTGCGGTAGTATTGATATTGGCTCTATAGGTTAGTGTAGCAGAAGTTGAAGGAACTGATGCTGGGAAACAGGCATTACCATTTTTTACCACTACAATATAATGATTATCATTACATGAATTGGGAGCTATAAATGTAACAGTATTGCTGGCGGCACCAGTACAATTCCAAGTATTACAAGCTGTATTATAGGCATAGGTTTCCACCCAAGGAGTACCCCATCCAGCCCCAGCAGCCGCACTAAATGTGTAAGAAACACCCGGCATCAAATTTACGTAGGTATAACCTGTGCTTGGGGCACCAAAAGTTTGGTTAGTACAAGTTGGTGTGTATACACCTGCACCAGGATTTCCACTATTTCCCCATCCTGCCCAGCATCCCGGTGGGTTACATTGTGCATTAGCAACTTGGTTGCTAAATGAAAGTGTTAAAAAAGCAGCTAATGCAATTCCCTTTACAAGAAATGTTGAATTATTTTTCAACAAATACTTTACATAATTAATGAGCGATTGAAAGTAAACTATTGCCATATAAGAGAGTTGTAAATTTAAAAAAGGTAGATTCAAAGCTGATTTAGATATTAATTAGAATTTAATGGAATATCAGAACATTGATTTGACCAGTTTGAATACAGAAATATATTTAGAATATTTTTTTTACCGTAATTAAACAGGAATTAGTTTCCATTTTTCAGAGGCACGAATGTATGAAGAATTTTAGAATTCTTTCACAAACTTCTTTTTTTTGCTTGAGTATAGGATTATCACTGTGTGCTAAACTAAAACGGCTTCAAAATTACTCTTGAAGCCGTTTTTATACATTTATTGTAGTCAGTTTACCTCACATTAAACTTTTTCACCACTACATTGCTAGGATTGGTTTTGTCAACCACTTTGGCAAAGTACAGACCCGAAGAATATTTAGTTACATCAAACAAAACATTGTCTTCAAAATCAATTTTCTCAATCGCTCTGCCAGAAATATCAGAAATGTGTACTTCATAAGCTGAAAATTTATTCACAAATAACTGAACGAAATCTGTTGCAGGATTTGGAAACACATTCACTTCAAACGGGCTGGCTTTCTCAGTTAAATCAACCGAACTAACAAAGTTCTTACCATTCCACACAGGAAAGGTGATGCTTGTTGCTGTTTCGGGTGCAAAAGCAACACGCTGAACTGCAACGCGCGGAGCCATGTCACTTCCTGCAAATTTATAAGTAACACCATCACCAGGTTTTCTGCGGAAGAATTCTCCATCATTCAATGGAAGGTTAGCATTTGCTTGATAACGTGTATAGTTAGAACTTGAAATTAACACCCGCAACTTATGTCCTTTACCAAATGTGTAAGCAATAGGCTGAAATTTGAACACATATTCATAGATTTCACCAATATTGATATTAGAATAAGGGAGGTATTTATCATTAAAATCTTCCTCACCATTTAAATAAGTTGGGTGGTTGGGGTTCACACTCATACTATCTACTAAAGCGCGAGCCCAATTTCTTGCACGTGCGTTTACACAACCTTCTTGTACAAAAAGCATTCTTCCATCAGGGAATTCATCAAATAAGCGCACAAACCAATCTGTATCTGTTGGTCCGTTTAGCACTCCACCTGGATTTGTTTTTGCAAACAATGTGCAAAGTGGAAATCCAAGTATAGAGAATGTGTCGGTGAGTGCATCTGTTGCAAAATTTATAACCCCTTCACGATTCATAGAAAATGGTGCATTCTCTGGTGCAGAAACATCCATTTGACTTTGAGAATTTCTTGTTCCATCAGGTGAGCGAACAATCATATTGCCCCCTCCCACTGTAAGAATTGGGTCATCTGGGTCACTGATATAAGTTTTGAATCCTTCATTGGTTGTAGGTGCAGTATTATCAATTTTACCGTTCTGGTGTAAGAAAAATTTCTTCCACTCAATACCTGTTTTTGGAGGAAACTCCTCGGTGCCAAACCAATAGTTACCCACTCCTGTATTATCAAAACCCAATGATTTGTCAGCATCATAATCTGGACCTGCAAAGTATAAACGAAACGCAGGTGTTTCATCTCTAAAATTAGGCACTTTTAAACCTGAAACTCTATTTCCTGATAATGCAGGAAGGATAGGACCCGTAGGCTTTATTGCTGGAACAGGAAGCGTTAGAATATTTTTCTCTGTTTTAATTTGGATAGTGATGCCATCTAAACTGTCTGTGCCTGCAAGGAAGTTCAACATCTGTCCGAAAGGAATAACAACATCAGCAGCAGGAAGTCTTACCTCTCTAATAGTGTCATACTTTCCATAAATGAAGAGTGTGTCCAATTTTTGCCATCTTGTTCCTGCACGGATTATAAATTTAGGCTCACCCAACTTAACATCTGAGTTGTAGTTGAGATTGTATCTGAACCAAGTAATCAAATCAGAAGAAATTATTTTATCCAAAGGAATGTTATCTAATTTTACATCTCCTAAATCTACTTTGGTAATATCTGAAACGTTTTCAGGGTAGCGAGAATCACGCCCAGTTACAGGGTCAATTTGTCTATCACCTGAAGTTCTACCGCCCACAGTTTGGTGCGCCCATGGACCAATTACAGACTTTTGCATTTTAGCATAAGGCGAACCCAACTTAGTCAATTCACGCACTGCATAATTGTGTGTATTGATTTGACCTTCAGTAAAAATATCCCACCATCCAGTTACGTGCATTACGGCAGTTTTTAAATTGCGGTAACGATTGTACACTAAATTCGGAAGCGGCTCTTCAACACCATTTCCCATTTTTTTTACAGACTCGCCAAATTCATTTACCCAAGCTACGCTGGCATCCATATCCGCTCTGCCCGCGCTGCCTGGATAAAATCCAGCAACATCTATTTCATTGTTAGGCCACCTTGGATAACGCTTAGATGAAAAGTGATCAATACAAATATTGGCTGCATCAAACTTATTTTGACCATACTGTTTGGTAACACCATTAACAGTGAAAGATTTTGGCAAGTCATAATCAGCAGAAGAGTGCAGATTATTTTGTCTATCAAAATCTGTAGGTATTAAATCATCATCTGTGCCGCTGAAAATCTGCCCTTTTAACCAGCCTGTTACAATTCTGTCACGAAACACACCATTGTTGTACCCAGTAGAAGTGTAATGCTCTGTTGTAGCAACTATCGGCATCAAACATTTCAACCAAGGTAAAGAATCACGCACATCATGCGCCAATGCTAATTGCAATTGCGTATTACCCAAAGCAGAAGCACCAAACATTCCTATACTTCCATTATTAAATCTTGTGTTGGTATGCGGATAGCCTTTGTAAAGGTTTTCTGCCATATCAGGCAAACCCAACTCTACCAAGTATGCAGAGTCAATTTTAGAAATGATTTTTACACTCTCAAAACCATCTTCGTGTTTATTACTATGTTTTGCATCCGTGTTAGGTAAGTAATCTAATATGTGTGCCCAATTTGGGTGGTAAGCATTTTTGTTCCAGCTATCCGAGTACATAGGAAAGTAAACGCCTTCACTTTGATAGCGACCACGCATGTCCTGATAACAATAGTTGTAACCAAGAATCGCCAAAATTGCACCTACAGGGTCTGTGTAATTCGGCTCACCTTTATCATAAGGCGTTCTGGTTAAAATTGTTGGCAACTGATATGGGTTAGGATTTGGTTGACCATTAACGGTATCATAAAAAATGATTTGTGCCCCTTTTTCAATAAAGGTTGGCTTGCCCTTGGCTCTTACTAAACCTATAAGTGGTACTGTTGTTTCAATATTGAAATCTTGTACCAAAGAATCCCTCAAACGAGGCAGATAAAAGTCGGTATAAAGTTTTACACCATCTGGCAACAACATTGGTACGGTGTACTTTGTTGTAAATTCCTCGAAGGCATCCAACTGTCCATTATTAGCCCAAGGTTGAGTTTGTGAAAACACTGCAATACTTAGAACCAAAGCAGCGATTAACGTGAAGAAATGTTTCATAAAAATCCGTTTTGTTACTATCGTTTTATTAAATACTTTTTAAAAGCGAACACGATTATAGGGAGAAAGTTTTAAAAGTTGTGAACTTTGCCTGCTATCCAATCTAATTTTTTCAAAACCAATTCTTTACTTTCTAAGAATAACACATCCATAATGGGCAATTTCAAAACAGATAATTCCATCAAAGAACAAGAGAAAGCAGTGCTAATTGCCCTCATCTCTAAAGAACAAGACGAAGAGAAGACGAACGAATATTTAGATGAGTTGCAATTCCTTGCCGAAACTGCAGGGGCAATAACCATGAAGCGCTTTACACAACGCCTACCACACCCCGATGTGGCAACATATATGGGTAAGGGAAAGATAAATGAAATAGTAAACTATGTGAAAGAAAAAGGCATAGATATGGTGATAGTGGATGATGAAATTTCGCCATCACAACAGCGCAATATCGAAAAAGAAGCGAAATGTAAAGTGCTTGACCGTAGCATGTTGATACTTGATATTTTTGCGCAAAGGGCAAGAACACTGCAAGCCAAAACACAGGTAGAATTAGCACAACTTCAATATATGTTGCCGCGCCTAAAAGGCTTGTGGACGCACTTAGATAGAGTGAAAGGTGGTATAGGCATGAAAGGTGCCGGTGAAAAGGAAATTGAAACCGACCGAAGGATTGCCAAACAACGCATTGCACTTTTGAAAGCCCAGCTTAAAGAAATAGACAAGCAAAACGAAACACGCAGAAAAAATCGCAGCGAAATGATTCGTGTTGCTTTGGTGGGCTACACAAACGTGGGCAAAAGCACGCTCCTAAATTTATTGGCAAAAGAAAATGTTTTTGCCGAAAACAAACTCTTTGCAACTTTAGACACAACTGTGAGAAAAGTTGTATTCAACACTGTGCCCTTTTTACTTAGTGATACAGTTGGTTTTATCCGCAAGCTGCCACACCATTTGGTTGAAAGTTTTAAAAGCACATTGGATGAAACTTTGGAAGCAGATATTTTGATGCACGTGGTAGATATTTCGCACCCTGCATTTGAAGACCAAATAAACGTGGTGAACAACATATTGGAAGAACTGAAAGCAAATGATAAACCTGTGATTTACGTTTTCAATAAAATGGATTTGTATGAAGCAAAATATCTAGATGAATTTGTGCCAGATGATGTGCGCAAAAGTTTGTTGAGTGAATTGCAACAAAGCTGGATGGCGCGCACCAAAGACAATGCGATTTTTGTGAGCGCAACACAAAACCGAAATACATCCGAACTGCGCGAAATGATTTTCAAAAAGGTGAAAGAACTTTACCTGATTCGCTATCCTTACAAAGCAGGCTATTGGCAAGATTACCTGAAACAGGAAATAGAAAAATAACTTGCAAATACACTTATATTTCATTCAGAAGTTTGATACTCTGTAGCATATACTTAACCTTGTGTAATGTTTGAATTGGGAACAATCTTTCCTTCGCTTGTAATTTCCTATACACTTACACCCTTTGATTTGGTATTATTCCCTATTTACTTTGCTGTAATCTATTTTTTTGGCAACCGATACCGGCAGCGTTTAAGCCCCGACCCATTACTTTATAAGTATTATGGAAGAGCGCTGATTATTAAGTTGACAAGCTCTTTCGTCTTCTGCCTTGTTTATATGTACTACTATGAAGGTGGCGACACTTCTGGTTATTATCATTGGTGCAATCAATGGTTTGCCTTTCTATTTAACGATCCCGCCACCGCAATTTCATATATACTTTTTGATGACATAGAGAGTTTCTACAAGTTCTTTTCCTCCTCTGACTTTAGAAATTATCACTACTTAATGAAGTATGAATCCAATGAAGATTTTTTCATCCGAATTGCTTCAATAGTAAACCTTGTGGGGCTAAACTCCTTTGTGTGCACTTCTTTGCTCTTTGGCTATCTTTCTTTTTTGGGAACATGGCGATTGTTCATGGTTTTTTATGACATGTATCCACATTTGCGCAAGCAACTTGCATTGGCAACGTTATTTATTCCATCGGTAGTGTTTTGGGGCTCTGGTTTGATGAAAGATACCCTAACGCTGATGGGGTTGTGCTGGCTTACCTATTCGCTATATTTTGGATTGGTTAAGCGTCAAAATGTGGTAATAAATGTAGTCTGGGGTTTTATAATGGCAGCAATGACCGCGAAACTTAAAGGCTACATCATTCTTGCATTTGTGCCAGCAGCAGGCTATTGGGCAATAAACATGTATAAAGATAAAATCAACAGTCCTATTTTAAAATTTATTTCAGGACCGTTTTTCTTAGTAATCGCTGGTGTTTTAGTGCTTGGTATGATGCGTTTAATAGGAGATTCGCTAGGTAAATACTCTATAGATAAATTGGAACAAACTGCCGAAGGTTATCAATCGTGGCATCAGGAAACAGGCGGCATGTCTTATACCATTTATGGTGCTGGAGATTTTTCAGCAATAGGCTTGCTAAAGGCATTTCCACAAGGGGTAAACGTTACCCTTTTTAGACCCTACCTGTGGGAAGCTAGAAGTATATTCAACTTAATGGCTGCGTTGGAAAGTGCCTATCTTTTCTACTTTACACTGAGCATTCTTTGGCGAACAAAAATTGTGCGGCTGCCCGCTGCTATTGCCTTAGATACCAACATACTTTTCTGCCTGATGTTCTCGCTCATATTGGCTTTTGCAGTAGGTATTACAAGTTTCAACTTTGGTGCGTTAGTTCGCTATAAAATACCCGTAATGCCCTTTTATGCTATTGCATTGATTTTGATTGATAATGCAATGAAAAAAGAATCGTTTTTAAGTAAAGCCATGAAGCGTTAATTGCCGAACAGAGCGATAAAATTATCGGTGTTTGATTGCACCGAATAGCTGCTCTTTATCTTTTCAATTGCTTTTGTGCTGAACTGTTTTCTCAATTCATTATCACTCAATAAATCAGCTATTGCTTTTTTCCACGTTGCATGATTGTTGCATAGAAAACCATTTACCCCGTCATCAACAATTTTAGTATTTACACCCACCGGGCTCACAATTGCTGGAATGCCAAGACTCATATATTGCAATGCTTTGAAGCCACATTTACCTCGGCTCCAATCATCTTCGGAAAGGGGCATGATGCCCACATGAAAGCGCAGTAAATCTTCTACCTCCGTTTCTTTTTTCCATGGCACAAACTGTAAGTTTTTCAATTCAAACTCGGGCGGCTTGTTTGAAATAACCACAAACGAAAAATTGATTTCAGCTTCCAACTCTTTTAGCACAGGAACAATTTCATCCAGATATTTCATGGTAGTGTGCGTACCCGTCCAGCCGATAGAAACGGGTTGATTGCTTTGATTTTTGAGCTGATTGTGATGATGCTCCATATCAATAGTTGTGGGGTTCACCACCACATTGCTGTTGAACTGCCGCGCATAATCTGCCAAAAAATCATTGCCGCACGAGCAGCGAAAAGCCCATCGGCAAATAGCTTCTGTTTTGCTGTGCCATTTTATTTTTGCTGCAAAAGCGTTTTGAGAAGAAGTGTTGGGCAGCCACACGGCATCATCAAAATCGTAGATATATTTTTTGTCAAAAACCTTTGCAATCAGCCATTCAAAAACTGGGGGACCCACGGGCGAGGCTTCGCGGTGGATAAACACCAAATCGTAATTGCTGAGCTTAAACATCACCAGCAACCTGCGCAAAAAACCTTTTAAAATGCCTGTAAACTTTGCCGCTGCATTGCTTGGTTTGTATAGGATTTTCCAGGTGGCATCATCTAAAAAACTTTGCACATCAAAATCAAAACCTCGCTGCTTTAAGGCATCAAAATATTGCTCAAAACGAAAACGCTGCGAGGGCGCTTCGCCCAGCGGATAAGGCACTAAAAAAAGAATGCGCTTTTTCATTACAAGGCGCAAAAGAAAGAAAGGCTTGGGCTATTGCAAGCATGAGTGCCTAGAAAGCGGATTTCGTTTACGCAATTACAGATTTACCATTTGCAGATTTACTATTTACAGATTGAACAGCCAGTGTTATTGTGATTAGAAAATATGCTAATCAGGTAGTTGAATTAGCACATAGGCAAACTTTCTAATCAGCACATAAAAAATCACTCAGACTTTTCTGTAACAGAGTCAATAAGCAATCAATTTCATTTTCATTTTTGGAAATGCGTGCGGGAAGTCTCCCGATAGCATTTCTTTTTTTGGAAAATGGCTATGGATTTAAACTTCCGAGTTCTTCAATACTTTAAAAAATTGGGGAAACATTGAGATTATCCAAAAATAGTTTTGAGATATGCGTTGCTTTTTTTTAACAGCAGGGTTTATGATAGGTATTCAATTTCTTACAGGAACAGCGTTTTCGTTTGATAAAGTGCTTTCACTATACAACGATGCAGGATGGATTGCTTATACTTCAGACAGAGCTATTTTTGAGAGAGCAATAAATAAATCACTCTATGTTTTGACTGCTTGGAGTGGAGAACAACTTGTTGGGCTTGTAAGGGCGGCAGGAGACGCAGAAACAATTATTTATGTGCAGGACATTCTAGTTTTAAAAAGTTGCCGCAAACAAGGCATCGGAAAACAATTACTCACAAAACTCCTAGAACAGTATTCTACCGTTCGACAAATTGTTTTGATGACGGATAATATTAACGAGACTATTTCCTTCTATGAAAGTTGCGGATTGACAAGAACAGAAAAGTTGCAACTACAAACCTTTGTTAGGTTAAATAAACACGATTAAGAACTGGATTTAAATTCCCTTTATTGGCAGGTAATAACATTTTATTGTAAGTTAGCTTACAGTTCAAGGCAGGTAATAATTTATTATTGTAAGATAGACTTTGTTTATTGGCAGGTGAACAGGCTGCTGACCGAAACCGACTAGCGCGTAAGCTACCTGATGAATTTTTTCATCCTCATCGGCATCAACCTGTTTGAATGGATGGCGCACCAAACAGTCTCGCCCGACCTTGCCCCCGCCCAGAAAGCCGAGCTCGCCCGCCTGCGCGCAGAAAACCAAACCCTACAAACGCGCCTCAATGGTGTGAAAGAGGCGTAGAGCTTGGTGTGTGGTAGGTGAGTTTGAATGAAATGTTTAAAGCCCAAGCTGCATGCACGGAGCGAAGAGTTAGTAAGCTAGTCGCTGCTGCAAAAAAGCAGATAGTTAATAAGGGTAGCTGCAAACTGTTATTATCAACGCTTACAATAAAGCCTTGCTGATAACGTTCCATTCTGACAAATTTTTTTAAAAAAACATTTACAATGAACAAGACAAAATTTTTCTTAAGCATCATTCTTTTGCTTTTAACATCTACAACGTTCTCTCAAACAAATAAACCAGAAGCAGGATCTTTTGGTATTAGGGCAGGAGTAAGTATCCCAAATATTGGAATAGGATTTACCTTTAGCAGGATGTTGAAAAAAAATATTGAATGTGGGTCAAGTTTTGGCGTTTCATTTGGTTCTACAAAATCTTTTCAAAAAACATCAGGTTTAAAATGGAGTTCGACAACTGGATTGATAGATGTAAACCAAGATTTTTCAACCCGTTCTTTTAGTTACATGGCATCTGTATCTCCTTTTTTGGTATATCACATACCTACAAATAACAACTTAGATGTTTTTGCAGGTGGTCGCTTACATTTTAGTTTGAGCGACCAGACAACCTATACTTACGTCAGCCGATTTTATACTGAGAACTTTGATTATAAAAATTCCAGCAATACTGACGTCCCATTATCCTTCGGTGTTGGTGCAGGAATATTGATAGGAGCCGATTATTATTTCCGTAAGAATATGGCTATTGGCGTGTCGGGCAACTTAGGATTTTCCTCAACTTTTCAACATGGTACCCGGACAGAGCAAACTACTATAACAAATTCAGGGACACTAAATCCATCTCAAGGGGTTACCTATTCAGAGCAAAAATGGACTACGAGAAATTTGAATACTAATACAGGAATTAATGCAAGCGTGGGTATTAATTTCACTTTCTTTTTTGCAAGAAAAACTATTAACAACTCTTAATGGACTATTCTTCCTAGCACTCCTAGAACAGTATTCTACCGTTCGACAAATTGTTTTGATGACGGATAATATTAACGAGACTATTTCCTTCTATGAAAGTTGCGGATTGACAAGAACAGAAAAGTTGCAACTACAAACCTTTGTTAGGTTAAATAAACACGAGTAAGAACTGGATTTAAATTCCCGAGGTATAAGCTAAAATCACTTCACCACCAATTGCCTGCTGAAGGTTTCGGCAGCGGTATTTACAGTAACGATATAAATGCCCGAGGCATAGCCGCTTAAATCTAAATCGAAGTTGTTGATGCCGTTGTAAAGGCGCATTGTTTTTTGGTAAGCAAGCATTCCTTTAAGATCGGTGATGCTGATAGTGGCATCGTTTTCGAGCGAGGTGTTCACCACCACGCTGCTTGCCTGCTCGGCAGGGTTTGGCAGCAGTTGCATCCATTTGATGTTGCCCTTTTCGGCAAGCGCAGCCGAAACCATTTTGGTGGTTTCTGTAGCTCCGTCAAAGTCAACTTGCTGTAGGCGATAATAGTAGCGCACACCGGTAGCCACATTTTTGTCATCATACCTATAATGCCGCATTTCGGTTGAATTTCCTGCACCAGCAGTAAAGCCAATGGCATCAAAGTCTCTGCCGTTTGCACTGCGTTGAATTTCAAAACCTGCGTTGTTTATTTCGGTAGCAGTTGCCCATTCTACTGCAATATAATTGTTGTTGATGGCGCGGGCATAGAGCTCGGTAAGTTTTACGGGCAGGTGTTGCCCTCCTCCGCTGTTGCCACCGCCACTAAATCCGCTAAAGGTGTTTAATCCGTTTCTGCGCGCTGCATTGCTTTGTGTAAAATCTGGCATCAACGAGTGGGCAGTTGCCACCGCATGGCTACCTTGAAAACCCCAGTTGCCGCTATTCCATGTGCTGCGTTTAAGCACGCGCAACTCATCGGCAGAGCTCTCCAATTCATCCTGATTGCTTGCATTCATAAATGGCGCACTGAATTGAATGTTGTAGGGCAGGTTTGCACCGCTATATTCCACATGCCACACATAGTTGCCTTTCACATCCACCCAATTGTCCGAGCCTGTGCTGTCTTCTACAGAACTGCTGTGGTCTCCAGGCAGTTCTCCAAGAAAGCCAACGTTTGAACTATCAGGGTCTCTGTCATAAAAAGTTGCAGTGATGTATTCTCCATTTCCTGAGCCATCCAATGCTTCAACCGTAACCGGTGTGTAGTAACCTGCATCGGCAGTGCCGTGTTTACCAAGTTCATCTACCAACCCTACCGGGAACAAATATCTTTTGGAAACATTATCTAATTTCCTTTTCAACTTGCCTTGAAAGAAAGCATCGTTTGTGTTGCCATTGGTGCGCATCACAATGTTGCTATCTGCACGCAGCATGGTAATGGTTTTGTATCGCAATCCTGTTTCCACATTACTTCCATCGCTTAAAAGCTTGCCTTTTTTTAGATTAAGGAAGTTTTCAATTTCAATATTGGTAACTAAATGAGCTTTGCTATTATCCCCAACTGCACTTTTATCAATTTGCAAATTAGAAAGAATGCCCGGTTGTGAGCCATTGTTACGTATTTCAACCATCTGCTCCACAGTGCCGTTAATGTTTAGCAAGGCACTATCCAAATGGGTGATTGTATTATAAATCAATTTGCCATACAACTTCACATCGCCCTTCACATTCAGGTTGCGCCAACCCATGTTTATCACACTAGCTGTGCCTCTTGAAATTAAATCATTAGCAATGTTCAAATGAGACTTAACATTAACGGTATCGGTAGTTACAATTAAGTTGCAGATGCTTCCGCTGTCCATGCTTACATATCTTGTTCCGGCACCACTCAAATACACTGCGCCTGTAAGCTGATCGGTTGCAAAAGTTTGTGCGCAAAAATTGAAACCACTATAAACGGTTGCATTGCCTAAAAGTCTTATTCTTTCAGCAATGTGAATGTTGTGATTATCTAAATGCACTATACTACCATGTTTAACTATCAATTCAGCTACCTTAAAACTATCGGTCAACAACCACGGGATTTTTTTGGTATCCACTAAAACATTTATAGTGTCGTTGCCATAAATTGGAGGCACTTCGTAGTTGCGCCAATTAGGCACTCCGTTGGTGTATTCGCTTTCGCGCCCGTACCACACATACGATTTTCCAAACTCATCGGCACCAATACTTGGGTATTTTTCTAGCAGGCGAAAGTTGCCATCAAAATCTTCAGTGATAGATGTAATTTTGACACCCATCTGCATGTTTGGCGAAATTTCTTGAATGTGCAAATCAGTTGTTGAAACATATTCAGGATTGGCACTTAAAGAGTTAGCATCTTGCTGAGGAGAAAATACAAGCTGCCAGTCGGTAAGTGTAGCTTCGTCTGTAAAAGTTGCAACTGAACCAACCCCTCCGGCAGCTACATTTGTATTAGCAACATTTACATATATATTATTGTAATCTAACCCGCCTGCTGCCCAAATAAAATCACTGCTTGCCGTGCTGATTGCGTGGCTGATTACTGAGTTTGCATTTACATCCATTGCAATACTATTGTTCATCAAAGTAAGTTCCGTAACAATAGGGCTACTGGCGGATGTTGAATTAATACGAATGCCTGCTGCGGGATTTACTGTAGCCCCTACGCCTGTTGGGTCTAAATCATCCATCAAGTTGATGGAATTGTGTGCAACCAAATCTGTGTGCCCACCAATAATTGCAATTGCAGCAGCATGGTCGCCACTTACGCCTCTGCCATTTGCGCGAACGGAATAAATCATGTTGTTGCTAATAACATTACTCGTTGGCGAAAGGTCAAATGAATTCAAATAAGCAATGCCAACGGCAGATAAACCACCTTCGTTTATGATGTAACTAATGGTGTTAGCATCTATAACTGAATTTTTAATTATTGAAGTAGAAGAATCACCAGTAAATGCATTGTTCCAAAGGTTAGCTTGAATCTTTCCAAGGTAAATACCAGCACGGTCGGCAGTGTCGGAGATGTTTGCAACATCTCCACCTACATGGCGCACTTTATTACCTATTATAAATGAAGAATCCTGATTTGAAAAAGCAATGCCAATTTTACCTATGGCGTCAATACCATCATCAGTAGGTCCCACAATATTGAATAAAGCGGCATTGCCTTTATTCAATGTGGTATCGCCAATTACTGCAATGCCATAACGAACGCGGGTGATGTAATTTCTTTCAAACGAATTATAGCTATTGTTTTTGCCTCGCGCTTTACTAAAGTCGGCAATACTGCTTCCGTTTGCATAAATGCCAAAAGTATTGTGCGCGGTAGCATTTTGAGGCGCGCCACCAATAATGCTGCAAAAGCGAATAGTATCTTTTTGACAGCCATTATTATTGCTTGAAATAAAGTGCACAACGGCAGTGTTTTCAGCAGATAGATTATTAGCTATTGTCAAGCCGTTTGCATCGCTAGAGTTGATGTGTCTTCCATCAATACTAACTCTATCGGCTCCGTTCAAACGGATAATGGCATCTGTGCTGTTACCCCTTACTTGAATGTTGTTGCTAATTGGAGTGATTTTAAGTGTAAAAGATGGAGTTGATTTAAATACACATCCAGCATACTCTTCCCATTGATTCAAAGCGACCGCTCCATTTTCGGCAAACTGACTATGCTGAATTACAACACTTACATTGCCTGAAATAGCACCGTCATTTAACGCATCAAATAAACCGCCCGTTTTAGTAATGGAAAGAAAGTTAGTATCGTTAGCAAAACCTGTTGAATCAACTGTTAATGTGCCACTGTAGGTTTTAATAGTGCGAAAAACATTTGCCACAGCACCCGCAGGAAAAGCTCCAGAAGTTAAATCTACCGTAGTTGGATTAACTGCAAAAGCAACATCGTTCCATGCAAGTTCGCCATTCAAATCTTGCGCAACAATAAAGTAATGTATGGAATCATCTTTTGTAATAGATGATGAGAGCTTTGCAAAGTCAATATCAAAATTAAAGGGTGAAACACTGTTTGATGCTTCAATATATTTCCAGCCATTCGATAAATTATCGTTGGTAGCTGCAAGTGAGTTATTTTCAGATTTCTTTTTAAAGTAAAGGCGTGGACTTAAACCAGAGGCAACTTCAATTCCATCAGCATCGGTAATTGTAGCCGAAACAGAAGCAGGAGCAACTTGCGTGCAATGTATAGGCGTATAGCTGATACTCGGTGAAGTTGCTTTCAGAGTGGACGCGGCTAAGAACGCGGCAAACAGGAGTTCATATTTCCATATCTTTTTCATAATACACACACTTAAGAGAGTTTTGAAAAGGTATTATACCAATCTTAATATCTCAGTACGGGTTGGGCTACATAAAGTTTCAATTGAGATAGTTTGAAGTAGTTAAAGTACGATCGTTCAAACTAATTTTTAAAAAATGTAAGCCATCTTTTGCTTTTCATGTGCAGAAGTTTACATTTGCGCTCCGTTTTTTGAAAGAAGTGTGTAATGAAAAATATTTGATTGTGTTGAATTAGCTTCAAAACCCTCAGATTTTCAATATTATTTACACTTTATGAATTATTTAAAATTTAAGCCAGCGTAGCTCAGTTGGTAGAGCTACTGATTTGTAATCAGTAGGTCGGGGGTTCGAATCCCTCCGCTGGCTCCAAAGTTTTCTTGCAGAATACCTCGCTGTTGCTGCAAGCGCTAAAAAATTAACTTCCATTTTCTTTTAAAAAAGATGGTTGAGGTTTTAGATTCGGGGAGATAGCCAAGCGGCCAACGGCAACAGACTGTAAATCTGTCCTCTTATGA
>CAZKHZ010000054.1:0-9646 GCA_964552715.1 uncultured Chitinophagaceae bacterium
ATTAAAAATTGAGAAGGGGGGTATGAGGTTAATGGACGATTTATTTGATATTTAACTAATTTTTTGATATTTTGAAGGGTAAATAACTTGGGTAGATGATTTTTTTGATTCGTTAACAAAATGGAAACTTTGAGGTTAATTTAAAGAGTTGAAGAATCGTATTTGGAGAGTATAGCAAAACCACTTATCACAAATTAATTTAATGGTATATAGTATTTTGAGAACAGTGAATGATTAAAAAAAAGAACTATTAACCGCTTTGTTAGGAGTGGATTTTATAGCTTGTAGTGACAGTTAAAAATAAATCAGTAAACAAAATAAGCTATGCTTACAAAAATTAAAATTGCTTTTATAGTTTTTGGCCTCTTGCTTTTAAGCAGTGCCGGTTATTCTCAAAAAGACAGTACAGCAAATATTGCTGATTCATTGAACAATGCTTTTCTGCTTTGGCAATCGAAACAATTGAAGGAGTTGGAATCGGCACGAATGCAGGATTCATTAAAAACAATTGAACTCCAAAAGCAAATTGGTGAATTATCAACTGCCGACAATTCTAAAAAACAAGAATTGCTACAAGAGTTGCAACAGCTCAAAAACAAGGATTTGGAACGCATCGCTTTGAAGCAACATAAAATAGATTCGTTGCGAAATTTTATAAAAGGCTATGCAGTAAAACCATTCTTAAACGATACGCTTTTTTTTATTTATAATAAGTTGGGAAGCCTATCAGCAAAAGATAGAGCCGAAGCCATCACCAACCGTGTACAAAAATTAGCGGATAATTATTTTTTTAAAACCGATTCGCTACAAATTATACCAACCGAAACAACTGTTGATATAGTATTTGGAGAAAGCATCATAATGAGTATTTCAGAAAATGATGAGTTGTGGCAAAACACTTCAAAACAGAATTTGGCAACGGAATACAAAGCAAAAATTGGTAAAGCCGTGATGGATTACAGGCATGCTACGAGTTGGCACACCATTGCAAAAGAAATTGGCTTGACACTTTTGGTGTTGCTAATTTTAGGAATACTTATTTATTCTATCGTTAAGCTTTTTCGCTTTACAAAAAAGAAAATTGAAGCACTGAAAGACACCCGATTAAAGGGAATTAAATTCCGCAACTACGAATTGTTTACTGCAAAAAGCCAACTCAATTTTTTTGTAAGCATCAACACATTTGTGAAGTGGTTTTTGATAATTACAACGGTGTATTTAGCACTTCCTATTTTGTTCAGCATTTTTCCGTGGACCGAAGGTTTTGCCGACACTTTAATTTCTTATGTTCTTAATCCGTTAAAAGATATTTTAGGTAGCATTTGGAATTATTTGCCAAATCTTTTTGCAGTAATAGTTATAGTATTTGTTTTTAGATATGTGATAAAATCAATTCGCTATTTAAAAATAGAAATTGAACGCGGTGCATTGCATCTCCCTGGATTTTATGCTGATTGGGCAAACCCAACATTTCAAATTATTAAAGTGTTGCTTTATGCTTTTATGTTCATTGTTATTTTCCCTTACCTGCCAGGCAGCGACAGCCCCGTTTTTCAGGGTGTTTCTGTTTTCTTAGGAGTGTTGTTCACTTTTGGATCTTCGGGTTCGTTGAGTAATGTTGTTGCTGGATTAGTGCTTACTTACATGAGAGCATTTAAAATTGGCGACCGTGTAAAAATTGGCGACATCACGGGTGATATCATTGAGAAATCGCTTTTGGTTACAAGAATCAGAACGATTAAGAATGAAATTATTTCCATTCCAAATTCAAATGTAATGAGCAGCCACACCATTAATTACAGCAGCGATTCTTTAGAAAAAGGTTTAATCATGCACACTACCGTAACCATTAGTTATGATGTGCCTTGGAAAAATATGCACCAAGCTTTAATAGAAGCTGCCTTACGGACTGAAAATTTATTACAAGACCCTAAACCATTTGTGTTGCAAACCAGTTTGGATGATTTTTATGTATCGTATCAAATCAATGCATACACAAGAGAACCAAATAAGCAAGCCATAATTTATTCGCTACTACATCAAAATATTCAGGACTGTTGCAACGAGGTGGGTATTGAAATTCTTTCGCCTCATTACCGTGCTGCAAGAGATGGAAATATGAGTTCTATACCTGTTGAATATTTAGGTAAAGATTACAAAGCACCATCATTTAGTATCAAAATTGAAAAAAGCGAGCAATAATGGAAGTAGAAATTCAAAAATTCCTGTTCAACCCAACAGTTGGGAAAATTGCAACCATCATGATTGGTATTGCAATAATTTGGTTGATAATAAAAGCTATACAGAACAATCTGTTTTCAAAAATTAATGACTCAGACAACCGATACAAAGCAAAAAAATTTGGAACATTTATTGGATACTTTCTGACTGTTGTTTTAGTAACAATTGTTTACAGCGATAAGCTAGGAGGACTGACAGTTGCTTTTGGAGTTGCAGGCGCTGGAGTTGCGTTTGCATTGCAGGAAGTGATTGCATCATTCGCAGGATGGCTTGCAATTATGTTTGGCGACTTTTACAAATCAGGCGATCGGGTTCAACTTGGCGGAATTAAAGGCGATGTGATGGATATAGGCGTTTTGAGAACCACTATTATGGAAACAGGGCAATGGGTTGATGGTGATTTATACAACGGAAGAATTGTGTTGATAGCAAATAGTTTTGTGTTCAAAGAGCCAGTTTTTAATTACTCTGGTGACTTTCCTTTTTTGTGGGACGAAATAAAAATCCCGATACAATACAATAGTAATTACGATAAAGTCAAAATTATTTTGGAAGAAGTTGGGAAAGAAGTTGCTGGAGATTTAACTAAAAAATCACACGATAAATGGATTGCACTACAAAGCAAATACCGTTTGGAAGATGCACAAACAGAGCCTATGGTTTCTTTAGTTGCAAACGACAATTGGGTGGAATTTACTTTAAGGTATGTGGTGAGTTATAAAAAACGTAGAGCAACTAAAACTGAATTGTTTACTAAAATTTTAAAACAAATTGAAGCTACTAATGGCGAAATAAAATTTGCATCTGCTACTTTTCAATTGGTAGAAGCGCCTGAAATAAAAGTATCTTTAATTAAGTAACGATATGATTTTTGTACTTGTTCTACTCTTAGCCGTAATGATTTTGTTTGCCACCGAATGGCTTACACCTGATATAATTGTATTGCTTGCTTTATGTCTGCTTGTATTTTCTGGTACTATCAACAGCAGCGAGGCATTTCAAGGTTTTGGAAACGATTTCATCATTATACTTATCGCCATCTTTATTATTGGTGGTGTGTTAAAACATAATGGCATTATTGAATTTCTTCTGCAAAAAATTGACAAACTTCCTAACCTTAATTTGTCGTGGCTCATCATCATTACCATGTCCATTACTGCTGTGCTTTCTGCATTTATGAATAATACAGCAGTAGTTTCTGTTTTTATCGCTCCTTTAATTGGGCTTTCAAAAAAACTAAAAGTAAGTCCATCAAAACTGCTGATGCCTATGGCTTTTGCTTCGCTTATGGGTGGCACATGCACACTCATCGGCACATCAACAAATGTTGCAGGCAGTAGTTTTTTAACCCAAAAAGGAATCGAGCCTCTCAGCATGTTTGAACTTTTACCTATTGGCTTGCCCATTACTATATTCGGAATATTATTTATGGCAATCTTTGGAAAAAAAATGCTGCCGGCATTTGAAGCCGAAGAAATTCAGAAAGACAAATTCATACGCAGATATGTCAGCGAAGCAATTATCAATAGTAATTCTCCATCTATAGGTAAAGTATTTCACGAACTTCAAAAAAAGTATCCCGAAATAAAATTTGCAGAACTTATAAGAGATGGAGAACTACTTGTACCCACTGTTTCCACTTATATTGAAGAAAGCGACATCCTCATTTTAATAGCAGATAAAGACGCACTTCTTATTTTTCTTCAAACAGAAAATCTGTCCGTTCTTCAAAGTGGCAACGCTAAATTTAATTTGAATGAAGAGATGGAAATGGTAGAACTGTTAGTATTACCAAACTCTGCATATATCGGCAAATCAGTTCACACCAGTTTGTTGCGTGAACAACGTAGTATTTCGGTAGTAGCAATTCATCGCAAGAGCGAAAACCTGAAAGGTAATTTAGATACCGTTAAATTAAAGTCTGGAGATATGCTTGTAGCATTAACTACCAATGAAGAAGTGGAGAAAATACAGCAAAACGCCAATTTTATCATCGTAAGCCAACACGATAAAACAAAAAATATCAATCTTAAAAAGGGCTTTGGAATTCTATTATTATTTGGATTAGCCATTTTGCTTGGTTCGCTCAAAATTATTCCCATCAGTATTGCGTTTATGCTCACGGCTTTGGTTGCGTATTTAATTAAAGCCATTCCGCAAGATGCATTGATGAGAAGCGTTGATTGGCGCATGATTATTTTAATAGGTGGTATGAGTGCCTTTGGAGTTGCACTCACCAATACAGGTGGCGATAAATTCATTGCTGAAAAAATCACCTATCTACTTTCGCCATTGGGCAATTATGGTTTGATGGCGGGCTTTATACTCATCACCGTTTTGCTTACCCAACCTATGTCTAATGCTGCATCTGTTTTAGTTGTGTTGCCAATAGCAATAGAAGCAGCTACAGAAATGGGCGTTGCTACTAGACCTTTTGCAATTGCAGTAATTGTTTCGGCTTCTATTTCCATGATTGCTCCTTTTGAACCAGCATCGCTACTTGTGTTTGCCCCAGGGAGATACAAAATTTTAGATTTCATTAGAGTTGGTGGCACACTGACCATAGTAGCTCTACTCATTATTCTGTTCACAGTTCCTTTAATATGGAAATTTTAAAAAAGACTTTGAGCAGTTAGTTTTTAGAACCAAAAATGAATAGCTGAGTTTGTGGATTTTTAAGTGCATTCTACAATTAGATAAGTGGAATTCATTTATTGGGAATGTTTCTTGAATTAAAGCTTGGGTAAATGCTTATCCATAGTAAATCTTCCTTTTTTCAAATAGTTAGCCTATATTCGCGCTCCTTTTTAATTAAACAAAACCCGCGTGTCCGGACGGGAATAAACAATAACGGCACAAAATTAATATGTCGGAAGAATTAGAAGCAACCGAACCAGTGGTAGAAAATACTGCTGAAGAAACAACTGCTACAGAAGCCACTGTAGAAGAAACAACCGTTACAGAACCTACTGTAGAAGAAACCAAAACTATTTTAGCCCCTGAAACTCCTGTATTGCATGATGATTTTGATTGGAGTGTGGACAAACGCAACGTTGTAAGCTACAGCGAAAGCGAACACAAACACTATGATGAAATTTATGGCAAAACACTTCGCTCGGTTGAAGATAACC
The DNA here is from genome assembly GCA_964552715.1 of uncultured Chitinophagaceae bacterium. GTDB lineage: Bacteria > Bacteroidota > Bacteroidia > Chitinophagales > LD1 > UBA7692. The sequence continues at coordinate 5,373 of CAZKHZ010000054.1, forward strand.
AGATTGTTCTTGGAACAGTGGTAGGTATTACCAACGCGGAAGTTATCTTGAACATCGGTTTTAAAAGCGATGGAATGGTGCCACTTAGCGAGTTTCGCGATGTGGAGGATTTGAAACTTAACGACACTTTTGATGTGTACGTTGTGAGCAAAGAAGACCGTAAAGGTCACTTGATTTTGAGCAGAAAGAGCGCGAAAATGCTTAAAGCTTGGGAATTCATTGTGGATGCTCACAAAACTGGGATTATCGTTACTGGTAAAATCACTTCAAAAACTAAGGGCGGCTTGATTGCCAACGTAAATGGTTTGGAAACATTCTTACCGGGTTCTCAAATTGATGTAAAACCAATTACAGACTACGATATCTATGTTGGTAAAACATTGGAGTTGAAAGTTGTGAAGGTGAACGAGGCTATCAAAAATGCGGTAGTGAGTCACAAAGCGTTGATTGAAAGCGACCTTGAATCACAACGCGAAGAAATCATCAGCCGTCTTGAAAAAGGACAAGTGTTGGAAGGCACTATCAAAAACATCACCGACTTTGGTGCGTTTATTGACCTTGGCGGCTTAGACGGTTTGTTGTATATCACTGATATTTCGTGGGGCAGAATTGCACATCCAAATGAGGTGTTGCATTTGAACCAAAAATTGAATGTGGTGGTATTGGATTTTGATGACAACAAAAAACGTATTTCATTAGGTTTGAAACAATTGTTGGCTCACCCTTGGGATACTTTGGATAAAGAAATCGAAATTGGTAGCAAGGTGAAAGGTAAAGTAGTGAACATTGAAGACTACGGTGCATTTATCGAAATTACTCCAGGTGTTGAAGGTTTGGTTCACGTAAGTGAAGTAAGCTGGAGTGCAGCACCGGTGAATAGCCGCGACTTCTTTAAATTGAATGATGAGCACGAAGCAATAGTGATGACTTTGGATCGCGAAGAGCGCAAAATGAGTCTTTCTATTAAACGCTTAACCGAAGACCCTTGGCAAAAAGTTGAGGAAGCCTATCCGGTAGGTACTAAACATAAAGGTGTTGTTCGCAATCTTACTCCGTATGGTGTGTTTGTTGAATTGGATGCCTTTATAGGTGGTATGGTTCACGTAAGTGACCTTAGCTGGACTAAGCGTTTTAACCATCCAAGCGAGTTTACTAAAGTTGGAAATGAACTTGAAGTAGTTGTATTGGAATCGGATAAAGAAAACCGCAAACTTAGCTTAGGACATCGCCAAATTGAGGAGGATCCATGGAACACATTTGAAGATGTATTCCCTGTAGGTTCTGTTCACGAAGCTAACGTTATGACTTCGGATGATAAAGGCGCAGTTGTATTGTTGCCTTACGGTTTAGAAGCATTTGCTCCTAAAAAACACCTTGCCAAAGAAGCAGGAGGTTTTGTAGGTAACGATGAAAAAGCCGATTTTAAAGTAATTGAATTCAGCCGCAACGATAAACGCATTGTTGTTTCTCATGCACGCACTTGGGAAGAAAAACAAAGAGAGGACCAAGAAGCTGAGAAAAACGAGCGTAAAGTAGAAGCTGATAAAACAAGAAAAGCAGTTAAAAATCTTCAGCAAAAAGTAGAGAAAGCTACTTTAGGCGATTTGGGTGTTTTGAGTCAAATCAAAAACCAAATGGATGAAAAAGCTGCCGATGTTAAAGCTGCTAAAGAAGCAAAGTCGAGCGAAGGTGAAAGCACCGAAGCTCCTGCTGAATAAGTTGCTTGAAGTATAGGTTACAAAGCCCGCTTAGCAATAGGCGGGCTTTTTTTATTTGTATGTTTGATGGCATAAAAAAACACTGAGCAATGGCAAGAATAAAAGTTGACTTGCACGATATTTACAACAACAGCAAACTGATAGATAAAGCCTTGGAAGAGGCTTTTGAAGAAGCTATAGATAAGAAGATTAGAGAGGTGGAAATTATACCCGGAAAAGGTAGTGGGCAGTTGCGCAAAAAGGTAGAGCGATTTTTACAAATGCCGCATATCAAATCGAAGTACCACCGCATTGAGAACGACAGTAAAAACTTTGGTAGGTTGTTTGTGTATTTTAAGTTTTAGTTATCGCCAACTCCATCTTACACCAAAAAAACCTCTGGCACCTTGCATAGGTGCGTAGTTATAGGTTGCATCAAATGTGTAACCGTTAGGATTGTCTGTTTGCACTTGTTTGTTGAAAGGGTCGAAGGGGCGCAGCAGCGGGTTTTTAGGAAGGAAGTTTAATACATTCTTTACACCCGCATACACTTCAAATCCGTGTTTAAAAACCCGTGAGAGCTGAACATTCATCAAGCAAAACCAAGGCGATTGTGCGGGGCGGAAATCATTTACAACTACAGGTAGGTGCATAGGTCCGTTTACCTTTCCAGTTACATCCACTGTTACATTAATTTTAGGAATGGTGTAAGCAATTGCAAATACTCCCGAGAACTTAGGCGCAAAGAGTTGCGGCACTTTTATGTTGCGTCCTGTGCTATCTTTTTCCATTTGAAAAACATCCATTGCGGTAAACCCGAATGAAAATTTAAAACTATTGGTGAAAGTAAATTCTGTGTTCAATGAGCCACCACGCGTGGTGGCATAGCCAGCAATGTTATCAAAGATGATTTTGCTTGCATCGGTGAGATAATCTGCAATTATTTTGTTGGTGAAGTAGGTATAAAATCCATTTACATCTACATTAATAAATCCGTGTTTGTGATTGATAAAGGCTGAGTAATTTACATTGCCGTTCCAGCTTTGCTCGGGCTTGAGTTGATTTTTTATCACCACTTCGCGCGAGCCTGAGAGGGCTGCGTGTTCTTCGGTAAAGAGATTGACTACTCTATATCCATTGCCTCCGCTGAACCTAAAAACATGGTATTTGTTTACGGGAATTTTGAAACTAATGCGGGGAGAAAATATGCTGCCGTGTTGCTGATGATAATCGTAGCGAATGCCTGCAAGCACTGCGAAGTGTTCGTGTAAAGTGCCTTCGTATTGAGCAAATAGGCCTGGCAGAAAAGTGCTTGCAGGCTTGTTGTGTGCTACTGCAACAATCTCTTCGGAAGTACCCACTGTGTTATCGTCATAGTAAGTAAATCGCAAGGGCAAGCCTACGAGCAGATAGTGGTTTTTAATTGTTTTCATCCAACGCAGTTGGGCAAAAGCAACATGTTGTTTTGCGAGATACTGCACTGTGCCATACCAAGAATCTTGGTCGTGATAGTTGTATGAAAAATCTGTTTTGAAAATTTCGGAGCCAATGTTGAAATTGCCCGTGCCAAAGGTTTCTATGCGATGGGTGTAAATGCTTTCACCATAGATAGAGTCGCTACCGCGCAAGGAGTTGTTCCATTGCAGTTCACCACCCCATCGGTTCTCATAAAGATAGCGAGCCGCAATTTGAAAGCTGCCGTTCTTTTTGCCTTGGATGTTCCATTTGTTGAATACAGATAATCTTCGTTGAAGGGTTACATCGGTGAAGTTGTCTTTGTTTACATCAAATTTGTTCCAAAAGTTGAAGTAGTTGGCACCAAACAATGCGCTTGCTTTTCCAGCATTGAATTTTCCTGCAATGTCCATATTGAATTCACCGAAGGTAGTAGCAGAAACATCTGCGGAAAGTGTGGGAGCGGAAAGTGCATCTTTAGTTATGATATTAATGACTCCCGCTACAGCCTCTGAGCCATACAAAGTAGAGGCGGGACCTTTTACCACTTCTACCCTCTTTATCAAACTATTAGGAATGCCCTGCAAACCATAAACAGTAGATAATGCGCTGACGATTGGCATGCCATCTATCAGCACCATTGTGTAGGGTCCTTCCATTCCATTTATGTGAATATCGCCTGTGTTGCACACGCTGCAATTAAGTTGCGGCTGCACACCGTTTACCATATTCAGTGATTCAAACAGACCCGGGGCGCTATTCTTATTGAAGAACTGCGGTGTGTAAATTTCGACAGGGATAGGTGATGCAAGGCGACTTGTTTCGCGCATAGTGCCGCTCACTACTACTTCTCGCAACGAGCTTTCTCTAGCCTTGGTTAGTGTTGTGTCTTGTGCTATTGTTGCTTTGCAGATTAGTAAAAGCAATAGGAACAGGATGCGCATTTTTAGCTTTGTCGTAGTTTTAATTTTAGACAAACCTAAAAAAATATTTCAGTAAACTAAATTCAACCGTGGTTGGTGTTACCACCAACCACTTTTCAAACATCTTTTACTACATTAAAAAAGGTAGCGTACAATCATTATTTTTCTTCACACCAATCCTCTCGCTTGTGGGCGTTTA
>CAZKHZ010000054.1:9746-19479 GCA_964552715.1 uncultured Chitinophagaceae bacterium
ATTATTAGAAAAATAACAATTACCCATTCTTCACAACTCGCAACTCATTTCTAATAGAGCTTTTTCCACTTCTTCTTTCTCCTAATTGCCTACCTTTTACTCGCTCTGACCATGCCTGAACAGCAAACAGCAGGGGGCACACGCATCATACCCAATAAAAACAAAACAGCCGAAGTAGGTATGAATTCGGCTGCACGCTATTTATAAAAGCTTTTTATTTCAACTGCTAAGTACTATAGTTGCTTAAACGAAGCAATAATCCTATTGATATCGCTGGTGTATTTCAGCTTACGGTCTTCCCCTCTTGTCCAAGCGCAAATTTGATAGTTATAGCCTTTGCTCCCCTTTAAGGTATAATGCGTATAGAAGATTTTCTCCTCACCCATCCTGCCATATACCTCCGCACGAATGCCCGATAAATTATCCAACGCTACTACAGACGAGTCTGAAACTACAGGATTGGTAAGCACATTCTTTAAAACAGAAATATTAGCCGACACATAAGCCCCAAAGTCCTGCGGCAGCGTATCAGCCTTTTCCTTTACTACAATCGCATACACGCTACGAAAACGATTGCGGTACTGAAAGATCGCTCCGTCCTTTAAATCAGAAGTTTTCTCCATCCACGAAGGCACCTCCATAGTAAACTCATTGTTCACATTCACCTGCTCCCACTTCTCTTTGTACTTGCAGGAGGAAGTAGTAAAAGTAATTAAGGCAAAGACGACAAGCACGTTGAAAATTTTCTCACTCATAATTCACTCAAAATATGTTTCATAAAAAAGGGCGGCTAAAGCCACCCTTATATTTAACTGAATTTATTTCTTTTTGTTCGGAGTTGTGAACCCTGGTCCTGTTTTTACTTGCGGCACTACTTCACCGCTGTACTCAAATTCAGGAGCATCATCAGGTCTGTCAACAATGATTCTGAATTCAACACGTCTGTTTCTTGCGCGTCCTTCTGGATCATCTGCACCATCAGGCAATTCGTTTGCTACAGCAGGTTGTTTTTCACCAAATGTTTTAACTACAATACGCTCTTTAGCAAGCTTCATTTTGATTAAGTATTTCTTAACCTCTTCTGCTCTTCTTACAGCAAGTTTATCGTTATACTCATCAGTACCCTTAGTATCGGTATGTCCTTGCACTTCAACTATCCATCCTGGATTAAGTGCTAACAATGATAACACAGAGTCAATCTTCACACTATAGAAAGCAATTACATTGCTTTTGTCAAACTGGAAGTAAACGTTCTCGATTTTGATTTTCTTCTTTAACACAGGGTCAATGTAGAACACCTTAACGATGGTATCTTTTTCCTCATCTTCGCTTACCGTGAAGTTATCAATAGAAGGCCAAAAGTTATCTTTAGTACCGTTCATCTTGTAAGAAGTACCACGCTTCAAAGGCATAATGAATGGACCGCCTGTAGTAAGTGCATTGGTTTGCAATTCAAAGTTCTTTCCATCCACTTTGTAAAGAGATGCATCAACACCATCTATTGGTGTTTGAGTTGGGTCGTCACGTTTTACAAATGTACCTTTAAGGAATATTTCATTTTTAATAATCACACTGAAGATATCATCGCAGCAGGTAGAACCGCGCTGAGATGTAGTGCCTTCGCGGTTAGAAACCATAAAGCCTTTTGCCGCTTTTTCATCTAATGCAAAGTATAAATCATCAGCACCAGAATTAATTGGCACACCAAGGTTACTTACAGCACCAAAGTTACCTGGAGTTCCCGATACCTTAAACACATCCAAGCCGCCCAAACCAGGATGACCTGTTGATGCAAAATAAAGTGTGCTTGTAGCTTCATTATACGAAGGTGTCAATTCATCACCGGCTGTGTTCACTTCATTACCCAAACGTTGCGGCACTTCAAAAGAACCGTCACCAGTCATGTTAGAATAGTATATATCATAGTCACCACCATTGCCACGGTTACTTGAGAAATAAAGAATGGTTTTGCCATCCTTAGTTTTTCCAAATGAAGGATGTGTGGTACTCATGTCAAGTCTGTTCAAATTTTTCAACTCTTCAGGCTCACCCCAACCGCTTCCTTCTTTTTTAGAACGATACAATTTGCAAATCATGATACTCAATTGAGATTGATCACATTTAGTGAAAACTAATTGGGTTTCGTCTTTGTTGTAAACAGCATTACCAACGTGTGTTTTGCTATCATTTGGTGGTGATGGCAAAGCTGTAGGCTCGCTCCAAGTGCCACCTTTTTTCTCAGTAATGAATACACTGGTAAAGTAATCGTTCTTAGCCAAATCAATGTTGATGGCTGTATCAGATTTTAAAGCTGAATACATTAAACGATTATTGCTCAATGGCTTTGGAGAAAAATCCTGCAAAGGATTATTGATGGTTTCATTCTCATGAACCACTTTTATTTTTGTAGGAGCTGCAATCAAAGCTAATGCCGTGTCGCAACCAGCGATTTCGGCTTTTGTTGCGCTTTTCAAAGCAGGATAATCAGCGGCATCTTTAGATTTAGCAAACTCCTGAAACTTAGTTTTAGCCTCCGTATATTTCCCGTTAGCTTTTAGCATTTGGGCATAATAGAAATTAGCGTCAGGAAATTTGCCTGCATCTTTATCCAATACCATTTTATAGTATTGTTCAGCTTTCTTGTAATCGCGTAGGTAGCGATTCAAATCTGCCAATTGATTCACACGCTTAATCTTATCCGGTTTTGCCTCTACAACATCTTCCAAATAATCGGCTGCATTGTAATAGCTTCCGTTTTTAAGTTGCGCTTTGGCAATACGGTATTTCTTACCCGTTTTTGCTTTAGGATACTTTTGAACCTTTGGTCCTGAACCGCCATCTTGTGCTACAACAAAAAGCGGCAATAAAAATGCGAGAATAAGTAATCTCATGTCTAAGGCTTATTTTTCTGAGTGTACAGAATAATTTTGGTGAATAATAAACAGTTGAATTAGAATCTTGGATTGAACAACCACTTGTACTCTTTTGGAGTAATAGGTTTGAAAATATATGATAATGAAATCTCAAAAGCATTTGGTGCACGACCACTTGCCGCTGCTTTCACACCTTTAGCAATAGGTCCTAAACCTATATCATAAGCAAAACCCACACGTATTCTTTTGTATTCAAGACCTGCTTTAGGAATGATTGCCGAAGTAAGCGTGTTATTAACACCTGTATTTAAACGCGACCACAATCCCAAAAATAAAGTTGCTTTATCTTCAGGCTTATTTACCACATGAATACCTGCCGTTAAACCAAAAGTTCCCTCATGCGCTTTTGCTTGTGTCTGGAACAAGAAGCCTGGCAATAAAACCAATCTTTTAATATCTGCTTGAAAACCTGTATTCACTTGAAAACGTACTGGCAATTTTGCATCAGTGCTGCTATTCAGGTATTGCTCTTTAGGTTGTGTCAAATTCATTGCTGAGAAACCTGTGTTGAAACTAAGGTTTTTAAGCAGGATAAAATTTGCATTCAAACCAATATTCATGTTGAAACGAGTAAGCCTGTCATTACTGTAGGTTTCACCCGCAAGGTTTTGATCGTAATCAAGATTAGGTAAGAAACCAGAACCGAATTGGAATTTAGAATTGTTCAAGCTTTTGATGAACACACCTGCCTGAATTCCCAATCCAATAGTAACTTTCTTTTTAGCTAAAGCTTGATGCCAAGCTGCACTTACCATAATTTGGTTGGTGCTGAAAGTGCTTTCGTTTTGTTGATCATTAGTAAAGGCTAATCCAACACCTAATTTACTACCTTCAATATTTGTTCCTTCAAACTTATCGCCTAAAAGTGCAAAGTCTGCACCTACCGAAGGAGTTGAAAAGAAAGGTTTAACGTTAGAAACACCCAACCATTGGTTGCGGTAAATTCCTGTAAATCGAAACAGACCATCAAAGTCTCCAGTCGATGCAGGATTCAACGTTAAAGGCGCAGCATAATACTGCGAAAAGTGGATGTCCTGTGCAACACTTGTTAATGATGCTGTGGCTAAGGCTAATGCCGTGAGTATTCTACGCGTCATTCGTTTTAGTTTATTAATTCTCTGTTTTTTTCGGGGTGCTATATTAGGAATTATTTCTAAATCGTTGCAAATTATTTGATTAAAGTCAATACTCCATTCGCAATAAATGAATCATTTACGTTTGGATTATTTGCATTAGGCGTTAAAACCTGTGCTGAATAATAGTAAGTTCCATTCGGTTGGTCAATCCCATTTAACTTTCCATCCCATCCTGAATTAGCCACAGTGAAGTCGCAGCTAATACATTCATACACTAATTGACCCCACTGATTATAAATTCTCAAAGAGCCGAAAGATGCAGTGGAACCGGTAGGAAAGTATGGTTTAAAATAATCGTTTGTACCATCCGCATTTGGTGTAAATGAATTTGGAAAAACATATAAACCTGGAGGCAAAATAGTGAGTGTAATAGTATCAAATCCTACGCATCCATTTTTTGTATCAGTAACCCTAACAAGATATGTAATTGTTGAATCGGGCTTAGCGCGTACATTTTGCAATGCCGTATCCTCTAGAAAAGTTGGCGGCTGCCACAAATACTCAAAATCACTCGCATAACTCAAGCTATCTACATAAATAGTAGTTTGCTGACCAGATAGCAAAGCGTATTTCTCTGCCTTTGTCTTCACTTTTAAACAATAGAAAGTTGCGTTCACACTTGCAACCACCTCACATCGGTTGCTGCTAGTAACAGTTACCGTGTAATTGCCCGATGAATCAACGTTAATAGTTTCAGTCGTTGCTCCCGTATTCCATCGGTACGAAGCTGCATTTCCATTAACTGTTGGCGCAAGTAAAATTGTAGTGCCGCAATCACATGTTTGAGTATCTTGACCCAAAGTAACTGTGGGAGCAGGAATTGTGGAAACAGTTATAGTGCCAAAACTTCTGCAACCGCTGTCGCTTGCAGCAACTTGATAAGTTCCGGCTGTTGTAGCATTGTAAGTATTTCCTTTGGTGAAAATATTTTCTCCCGCTTTACTCCATTCATAAACTATACCCTGCAAGCTTCCAGCATTTAATGTAGTAAAGGAACCCTCGCAGAATGGTTCTGGGTTTGAAGTAAGTGTAATTATAGGTTTCTGTTTAACCTTCACTTCAATAGTATCAGAACGTTGCACACACGAGTTTTGGTCTGTGGCAGAATAAGAAAAAATGCCAGGTGTGTTTACAAGAATGTTTGTGGTTTGTGCGCCAGTGTTCCAAACATAATTGCTAAAGCCAGTTTGCGATTCTAACTGAACTGAATCGCCCACACATATTCCAGTGTCGCGGTAAGCAACTAAGTTTATTGCGTTTACAACATTCAACCGTAATGTATCTGAAGTAAAAGTACACTGCCCATCAGAAAGCACTACAAAATAGCTACCTGTTTGATTTACAGTAATTGCAGCAGTACTTTGCCCACCGGGATTCCACTGATAAGAAGAATATGGACCCCCACTTGGCGAAAGCGTAAGATTGCTGCTGTAGCAGATAGTGGTATCTCTTCCTAAGGTTACACTGCCATTTGTTTTCACGATGATGGTGATGGAATCAATCACCCTGCAACCAGTGGCATCAAAAGCCGTAGCAGTGTATGTTGTAGTGTTTTGCGGAGAAGCTGTTGTTGTTAAAGCAGTTGGGGCGGATAGTGTTGCATTTGGTGTCCATGCTATACTTGAAGCAGCTCCAGCGAATGTAAGCTGAGTAGTTTCATTAGGGCATAGATTGAGTTTGGTTGCCGAAATAGTGTATGGGAAACTTCCTATAGTAACATTTACTGTATCGTAAGTTTTACAACCATTTGTAAAATATCCAGTAACAACATATTGTGTATTGCTTGGCGGACTTGCGTAAACAGTATCATTTAAAGTTTCATTCAAGCCAGTGGCAGGAGACCATTCAAAAGTAGTTATAGCAGCTCCCGACAATGAAGGAACAAACCTCCATGCTTCTGGCAATGATGTAGCAAAGTTTGCATTATTTCTACCTATTGGAAAAACACCTGCTGTGCCTCCTAGATTTTCGATACCAATTGTTTTTGTACCGCTAGCTGCCACAGGTTGCAAATGCACTTCAATAAGTTGTGTGGATTCATAAAGTTGAATCTGGAAGGTAACAAATTGATTTTGCGCAACTACCAACACGTTATCCCATTCTATCACAAAACAACGATTCGGGAAAGTTCCTGTTACAAAAGTTGTTATATCACCAATACCTCCGCTTAGTCCATTTGCATTAAGGTCATCCCAAACTCCTGCTATTAAATTATTTGGCGTTCCAGTTGCAGGAATAGCTCCGTTGGTAGAACCAGCTCCTGTAAATGTAGTAAAGGAGATAAATCCATTCTCATTAAGCGTAAATCTGCTATAATCTGTGCAGTAGAATTTAAAAGGAAAAGGTAATGAAATACTTGCATTTCTATTGTTTCCCGTACCCGCAGGTGGAAAAGGCACCGGGTCTTTAGCACCTGATGTTTTAAAACCAAATGGGGTAGTGATTAAAGAGTAAGTTGGATTACATACTTGAGGAACAGGGTTTAAAACTCTTGCTATTAGTTCAGCTTTTTCATTATTACATATTTGAACATCGTTACTAGCTTTAATCAAAACTGCAGGATCCAGAAACAAAGAAACCGCAGTATCTCCCTGACAAGTACTGTCGCTAACCACCACGCTGTAAACCAGATTCTCATTCACAGTTACTTTAGGATTCAATGCCGTATCGCTACTTAAACCTGCGCTTGGGCTCCATTGAATGTTATAGGAAGTAATTGGTAATTTACCAAAAATAAATCGAGTATTGGGGCGTTGACTGGTTGTTGCATCAACTGCCAATGTACAACCCGATGAACCATCCACATCTGCATAATTGGTAGCTCCAGCAAATGCTGTGGTGAACTGAACCAAATCAAAACCCGAAAAAGTACTATTGTCGTAACATACTTCAATTATCAAGTTCGATTGCCCATCCCAGTTAAAAGGTGTGTTTAAAGTAAAACTGTTCCATGAGTTGGCTACAGTAGTATATGTGCCGGTATAAACCTGAGCCATATTTGCGGTTATAAATTGCCCTACAGGAAGTTGGGTGAGCGCAGTGCCGCCCATTTTAACTTGCAAATTATTAAATGGTACATTGCTTCCTTTGGTGGTAACAAAAAACTGCACATCCGTAATTACACCTGCACTCAAGCCTGATGTAAAAAGCTCCGCTGCGCGGAACAAATACTGCACTCTGCCATCATGCCACAAAGAACGGAAAGGTGTTGGCGTAGATCCAGCCGTTGTAGCTGTGCCAACAACAGGAAATGGAAAAGGAAAATCACAATTCGGGCATGGGTCGGCAGGGTTTTGATTGGGTCCTGTTTGTATTGGAACTATCTCTGTAAATAATTGCACTTCAGTGCCCGGGCACACATAGTTTGAACTTGGCGTTACCCTTACTTTAGGTCCAAAACCTTGAATGTTAATTGTAAGACTATCTTTTATCAAACAACCATCTTTTGAGCGTGTTTCCACTTTGTAATTGATGGTTCCCGTTGGGCGTACTTTTGTAATTCCCGATGTTGGATTATCAACTGTTGCAGCAGGTTTCCAAGAATATGTGAAAGGACCTTCTGCGCTTGGTGTAGGTGTAACAGTTAATTGAGCACTTTGATTCAAACATACAGTAGAATCATCTGCTGTAACCACAACACTAAAAGTATTTGCTGTAGTTATAGTAATAGTGTCTCTATCCTTACAACCTCCTATCAAATCACCCTTTACAATATAAGTCAATGGAGAAGTTGTAGGCACTACAATCACTGTGCTGCTATCGCTGCCATTTACAAATTTGAAATCTTTTGAAGGAGACCAATTGTAATTTTGCGCGCCTCGTGCCTGAATAGTTATGGGACCTCCACCTATACAATACACCCTGTCTGGTCCAAGGGTTACACCTTTGTTTACAGTCAATTCATAAGTCAAAATCTGCTTACCTTCCGATGGACATGCACCATCCGAAACTACTATGGTTATGTAACGAGTACCAGTATCATTTCCGGTTGGTGTCCAACTTACTGTTATCAATACAGAATCAGGACGATTATTTAAAGGTGTAACTGTTAAAGAAGCACCCGGCAAAGATGTTGCAATGTTTGAAGACACTGTAATAGTTTGCCCATCCTTATCCTTTGCAGGAATTGAGAAAGTCAATGCCGTACCCGGACAAACACCCAATGAACTAGTGCCCAAAACTGTTGCACCTGTTACATTTGCATTGGATAATGTATCACGAACGGCAGGTGGGGCATTGGAGCAGTTAATCACCACAAACTGAATATCTCTGATGGTGCTTCCTACAAAAACTCCATTTCTGTACTCATCTACCCGCACCGCAATGGTGTAATTTCCAACCTGAGTTGGAATAAAGTTCATCGTGCCTGTTGAAGTATTAAAATTGAAACCACCGTTTGTTGGTAATGGATTGGCTACAGAAAAACCCGCAGCATAAGGCACCGGAGCGTTCAAACCATCCAATGGTTGAACCATTGAATAAACTAATGAATCGCCATCTACATCCACCGCTCCGTGACTAAAGTTGTATTGCTGCCCAATGCAGTAATAAGGCACCGGAAGCGAAGTGAAAACTGGTGCATTGTTGCAACCACCTGTGAAGTTTGTATTTAATGTGGCAAAGGTGAACAGGTTATAAATATCAGCGTTTTGCAAGTTGTTAATACCTGCATTACGGGCATTTTCAGAAATACTTATAGTTACATTTCCGCAGCCAGGTGGGATTGTAACGGTTGCTGTGTAAAAAAATATTTTTACACCCGGATATTGCCCGTTGGCAGAATTACATTTTGATTGAAATTGAGAAGCCAAACACAAATCCGAAACCTCACTGCCGCTTTGCACAGGCTTACCGTTCAAAATCAATGTGTAAGCATTGTCTTTTAACAACGAAAGGTTTTGGGTTAAGCCGCAGGCTGTACCAATTATCTGTGCCGAAAGTGATGCTGGTTCGGGTATCCCTTCACAGTCTCTATAAAAAGACGCTACTATCTTATACTGATTGTTCCCCAAACATTCATACGAGATGTCGGCACCCTTGGCATGTGTTGCCAAAGCTGTGTTAGAATTAAGTAAAATAAAACAGAGGGAAAGACCGAATGCAACGAGTATATTTTTCTTCATCTTCAAGAATATTTTTTCAATTAAAAGCAGACTTAACTAATAATTGGCGCGAAAGTAACCAAAAGTTAATGGTTCAATTCAGTATAATTTAACGAATTAAAGTAGGCAGCTTCTATATCATTCAATATGAATAGTATATAATAACATAAATAATATTTTCATGGTGCGTTATGGTTCTAGTGGGATAGAATTTGTTGGTATTAAGCTCCTCTCCTGCCCGTTCGAGACACAATAAGTATAAAATGTATTTATCAATAATGCTAATACAATGTTCAGGGTTAATTCACCGCAACACGTTTTGCATCTTGAGTTGGCAATCATTGTCATTTCATTAACGCAACCTCCGCAACCGAGACGATTGTTGTGAAAGGATTATTGGGTGAGGAGACATTGGGGGGAGGGAAAAGTCAATGCTAATTCTAATATGATATTTTTGATGATGGGTTTCAAATATCAAAATTAATTTATTGGTATTTCAATTGGCACTTCAATCATATTTTTGACTGTTGTGTATAGTTCGACATCTTGTGCAGGAGTGTCA
>CAZKHZ010000055.1:0-19225 GCA_964552715.1 uncultured Chitinophagaceae bacterium
TGCTACAGATGGCGTAACTACAGAGGAAGTAGTGCCTGAAAAAGGAAAGAAGAAAGCTAAAAAAGAAGAAGCAAAACCAGAAGAACCGCAGTCTGAAGCTCAACCGCAAGAAACGGCACCTGCTGCTACAGATGGCGTAACTACAGAGGAAGTAGTGCCTGAAAAAGGAAAGAAGAAAAAGAAGAAGGGTAAAGAAGATGAGGTAACTGAGCCCGAGTAAAACCTTTAAGCACAGATGTTACCCCCGCATCAATCAGTAAAATGGAAATTACTGATTGATGGAAGCTATTATATAAGTAAGCGAATCGTTGCTTTAAAGAGATTATAGTTGAGGGAATACATTGTTGCGGAGCAAACACCACAAAAAGTGATGTCGAAATAATCTCATAGTTTGCTTTTAAAAAGTCCAATTACTCATATTTTTATTTTTTTCTTTTTGAGGCGTAAGGCACAGTTTCGTCAAGCAATATGGCTTCGTGTATAATTTCAGTTAATTCCTTTAAAGGTATTTCAGATAGTTTTGTCAATTCAATACTCCAGACTTGTTTTCGCCCCTTGCTATCTAAAATTTTTTGTGAATTTGATAATTCATTCCCTCTTAAAAAAGCAAATTCTATGGTGCTATTTTTAGTTGGGCTTAAATAGCAAATCCAACTTTTTCTATAATAAAAAGGTATTTTAAATCGAAGTTTGTCAGTCAGGTCTAACTTAACTGATAATAGTTTATGGATATACAGCAGTATATCTCTTTGAGTATCCTCAAAATTGTATATGTAGTCTTCTACTTCTGTCATTTTTTTATTGTTGTTATGTCGTCTTCTTCACTTGAAGGTTACGGCACACTGTAAAAATACACTCCACATCCTCACTTCAAAACTTTTACCAACACAACCTCCACAAATGAGCCGATTGCAGTGAAGGGATTCTTCGCACCAACTTCTCCCCTCCCCTCACAAAATCCTTTCCAGCAATCGTCTCGCCTCGTACGTTGCGAATCATTAAGCACAAACTTATCATTCTTCAAATCAATTAAGTGTAATAGGTGTAAAACAACAGCCGCTTTTTAATCTCTGACGAGCACTTTGTAATCACTACAAACCTTTTTGTAATCGTTTCGAGAAGTTATTTACTTGCCCTATACTTATAATGAAGGAATAAAGGTGTGAAGGCATCATTTCAATCGCTCCGCGACTTGGGAATCTCACACGCCATTGCTCAAAAGTATATCAAGGGCAAAAAACAAGCAGTGCTGCTCGAACATATAAAGGCGATATGCCTCTTTTTGCACTGCGCACCCTACGACCTTTTTGAATTGTTACCCGATAACGCTTTGCAGGACGATAAGCATGAACCGCTGCAAAAAATAAAACCGAAAAAGCCTTTTGTATTAGTCGCTGTATCTTATCGTAATTGTAGCTACCTCCCCTAGTGCAAATAAAAAAGAGGCTGTCTCAAAAGTTGAGACAGCCTCTTAAAGAAAACTAAAATATGTTTAAGTTAGGTCTAGCGACTTACGCCAGCATTAAAAGAAGTTAGGCGTTTTTACACCTTTCTTAGCACCCATATCCAACAAGCGGAAACCGAGGGAGACTTCGTGCGTCATTATGCCAGGTGTGGTGCGCGCTAGTTTTGAAATGCCGAAATCGTAGCTGTAAGCAAAGTTGATGAACTTGTATTCGTAACCTGCCTGCAACACAATGGCATCGTTTTCTTTATACCATGCACCAATAACCATTTGTCCTTTTTTATCAAACTTATACGCTGCAAGCAAGCCTATAGAAAGTTGTTTGAAGCGACCTTGCAGGTTGTAAAGAAACACAGGTGTGAAATCCATTTTATTACCAATTACTTTTACGCCTGCCTGAAAGTGATACCGCGCAGGGAACTTTGCAGTGCCTCCTGTGAATGACAGATTGGGTTGATTCAAATGGAATCCTGATGCACCAACAAAGGCTTGTATCTTGCCTTTTTCGGGAGTGTAACGCCACACAAAACCCATACCTACATCAAAGTTACCTTTGTTGAACGCATTGAAATCTTCACCAGTAGGGTTGGCATCATTAAAGCCTCCGTTCACAAACTGCTCGTCAAAAGTTTGATTGAGCACATTAAAGGTATGTAGCATGTAACCGATGTTCAAAGCCGCGCTGATGGTGTTAGAAGCATTTACTTTTAAGCTGTAACCAAGGTTAAAGGTGATGTTCACTCTGTTGAATCCAAACGAATTGTCGTTTACAACATTCAAACCAAAATCTAAACGCGACCTGCCAGGGTCTTGCGCGCTGGTGTCGCCACCTTTGCTTTTGCTATTTAAAAACAGCGGGCACATCAGCGACAAACCGTAGGTTGTGTAGCCTTGATCAATACTCGCCCACTGATTGCGGTAGTTGAGCGTAATTCTCAAATCATTCGAGAGGCTCATCATTGCCGGATTGAGGTGCAATACATTGCTTATTGGCTGCGAAAAACGCGTGTCTTGCGCATTTGATAATTGCATTCCTGCAAGGGCAACTGCTGTGATTATTGCTAAAATTCTTTTCATATCTGTAAGTTTTAAAAAGCAATGAAAATTTGATTAACGAATTAAGTTTACAAGACCCTTAACATTTACTGGTTCGCCACTTTCGAGCAAGCCAATGAGACGATACACGTAGGTGTCGGATGGAGCCTCTTGACCCGTAAAGTTTATTTTGCCATCCCATCCAACATTAATGTCGGTAGTGATAAAGAGCAATTCACCATAGCGATTGTAAATAGCAAACTCAAAAGTTTTGAATCCACCTCCTCTCACATAGAACACATCATTGCGTCCGTTGGCATTTGGCGTAAAGGCAGACGGTAACCAATATGGTGCTTCAAACGAAATAACGGTAACACGAACAGTGTCTGTATTTTCGCAACCAAACACATCAATTGCTCTTAGCGAGTAAGTGGTGGTGGTTCTTGGTCCTGCTACCGGATTAAAGATGTTGCCATCATCTAAAGTAGAATCAGGCGACCAGTAATATTGCAAAGCTCCTGTGCCCGTCAATTGAACCGTAGAGCCAACGGTGATGGTGTCATCGTTTCCAGCATCCACATTCGGCAATTGATTAACCGTTACGCGCACATTGTCAGAAATAGCATCGCAACCATTTAGGTTGGTTACTCTTAAAGTATATACAGTGGTTGTGCGCGGGCTTGCCACAGGATTTGGCAAAGTAGAATCGCTCAAACCTGTTGTAGGTGTCCAAGAATAGAACTGCCCTTCAATCAAACCAGTTCCAATTTGAACGCTATCTCCTTGGCAGATGGCAACATCAGGTGCTGCATTTACTAAAGCAGAACCCAACATAGTGATTGTCACTTGGTCGGTATTTACACAACCTGTTGTTGTTTCAGTAACGGTAACTGTGTAAACTGTTGTTGGGCTAATAGGCTTAGCAATAGGGTCAGCAACAGTAGTATTATCTAAAGTGTTTTGCGGCTGCCAAGCATAAGTATATCCCGCAACAGTTGCAGCGCCAATGCGCACAGTTCTGTTGGCACAAATTGTGGTGTCGCGTCCAGCGTCAGCAACAGGAAGTGCATTTACATTTACTGTTTGCGTGATGGTTTGTGAACAATTTTGATCGGCAATAGTAAAGGTTACTGTTTTAACACCTGGTGTACCAAACTGAATGCCCGAAGGATTTTCGGCAGTAGATGTGGCAGGCACTGCGCCTTCGCCAAAGCTCCATGAATATGTCCAGTTTTCACCAACGGTACCTGTATTAGTAAAGGTAACGCCACTGTTTACACATTGCGGTGCAGTGCTTGTAAATGTTGCTGTTGGTGTTTGACGAATCAATAAGGTTCTAACAACTGAAGTTGCGCAACCGCTGGTATTGTCGGTAACTACAAGCGTGGCTGTTTTAATGCCTGAAGTTGAATAAACTACTCCTACAGGATTTTGAAGATTAGAAGTAGCAGGAGTAGCACCCGCACCTAAATCCCAAAGCCAGTTTACACCTGCTGATGTTCCAGAACTTGTGAAGTCAACACCCAAGCCAGTACAAACTGGTGCAGTGCTGGTGAAATCGGCAAGTGGTGTAACACTTATATCCAATGTTTGAGTAACTGTGTTGCTGCAATTAGCATCTGCCACAGTAAAGGTTATAGTTTTGGTTCCAGAAGCACCGTAGATAACCGATGAAGGATTTTCGGCTGTTGAAGTTGGTGGATTTGCGCCTTGTCCAAGATTCCAAGTATAAGTAAAGTTGCTGCCTGTGCTACCCGTGTTGGTAAAGTTTACAGCAGCGTTTGTGCATTGAGGCGCGTTTGATGTAAACGATGCTAAAGGCGTTTGATTGATGTTCAAGGTTTTGGTGCTTGTAACAGAGCAATTGGTAGTGTCGTCAGTAACCGTAAGCGTTACAACCTTAGTGCCAGAAGTAGCATACACCACACCCACCGGATTTGCATCGGTTGAATTAGAAGGTGTAGCACCTGCTCCAAAATCCCACTGCCAAGTTACACCCAAAGAAGTTCCTGTGCTGGTGAAATCAACACCCAAACCTGTGCATTTTGGTGCAGTGCTGGTGAAGTCAACAGTTGGTGTGCTATTGATGATAAGTGTTTGTGTGATGGTGTTGCTGCAATTTGCATCAGCAACGGTGAGTGTAACTGTTTTGGTGCCTGCTGTTGAATAGTTAATTGCAACAGGGTTTTCGGCAGAAGAAGTAGAAGGCAATGCACCTTGACCTAAGTTCCAGAAGTAGGTGTAATTGCTGCCGCTGCTGCCTGTATTTGTAAAGTTAACTGGAGTGTTGGTACACTGCGGTGCTGTGCTTGCAAACGAAGCCAAAGGAGTTTGGTTGATGTTTAGTGTTTTAACGCTACTTACAAAACAACCACTCAATGAGTCGGTAATTATGAAGGTAACAGTTTTTGTTCCCGAAGTGCTATATACAATTCCCGCAGGGCTTTGTGTTGTTGCAGTTGCAGGTGTTGCGCCTGCACCAAAATCCCACTGCCAGGTAACCCCTGTAGCAGAACCTGTGTTGGTGAAATCAACTTCTAAGCCTGTGCATTTAGGTGCAGTGCTTGTGAAATCGGCAACAGGTGTGCTGTTGATAGTAATTGTTTGACTTGCAGAACTACTACAGTTACCATCTGCAACAGTCAAGGTAACCGTTTTGGTTCCTGACGAAGCATAAGTAACACCTGTTGGATTTTCGGTGTTTGAACCCGAAGGATTAGCACCCTGACCAAAAGTCCATGTGAATGCTAAATTACTGCCAGTGCTGCCAGTATTTGTAAAGTTGATTGCAGTGTTGGCACATTGTGGTGCATTGCTTGCAAACGATACAGCAGGAGATTGATTGATGTTTAATGTTTTGATTGTGCTTACAGAACATCCGCTTGCAGAATCGGTAACCACTAAAGTAACAGACTTGATACCAGAAGAACTGTAAGTAACTCCCGCAGGATTAGCATCGGTAGAAGTTGCAGGTGTTGCACCCGAACCAAAGTTCCAAGCATAACTCGCTCCGTTTGCAGTTCCTGTATTGGTGAAGTCAACACCCAAGCCTGTGCACTTAGGCGCGGTATTGGTGAAGTCTGCAACTGGTGTGCTATTAATGACTATTGTTTGTGTGACAGTGCTGCTGCAATTTCCACTAGCAATTGTCAAGGTAACAGTTTTTGAACCTGCACTTGAATAAGCAATACCTGTTGGATTTTCGGCAGTGGATGTAGAAGGTGTTGCACCCTGACCCAAGTTCCATGTATAAGAGAAATTGCTACCAGTGCTGCCTGTGTTTGTGAAGTCAATTGCCGTGTTAGCGCATTGTGGTGCAGTAGAAGTGAATGATGCAGTTGGCGATAGATTGATGTTCAATGTTTTCACACTTGTAACGGCACAAGCACTGGCATTGTCAGTTACAACTAAAGTAACTGTTTTAGTACCAGAGCTAGCATAAACAACACTTGCAGGATTGGCATCTGTAGAAGTGGCAGGTGTAGCACCTGCGCCAAAATTCCAAAGGAAGCTAACGCCTGTTGATGTGCCTGTGTTGGTGAAATCAACTCCTAAGCCTGTGCAGGTTGGTGCAGTATTTGCAAAGTCAGCTACAGGCGTGCTATTAATTACAATAGTCTGCGTAACTGTGTTGCTGCAATTTCCATTTGCTACAGTAAATGTAACTGTCTTAGTGCCTGAAGAAGTATAGTTTACTCCTGTAGGATTTTCGGCAGTAGAAGTAGCAGGCAAAGCACCTTGTCCTAAATTCCAAGTGTAGGTTAAGTTGTTTCCTGTGCTTCCTGTATTTGTAAAGTCAATTGCAGTATTGGAACACTGTGGTGCTGTGCTTGTAAATGATGCGTCAGGTGTAGCTTCAATATTTATGTTTGTTGTAAATGAAGCCGAACAACCTGTGATGGCATTAGTAACTACAAGTGTAACAGTTTTAACTCCAGCACTTGTATAAACTACGCCTGTTGGATTAGCATCAGTGGATGTAGCAGGAGTTGCGCCTGCACCAAAATTCCATGCAAAGTTTACACCGCTGTTTGTTCCTGTATTTGTAAAGTCCACTCCAACTCCTGTGCATTTTGGAGCAGTAGAGGCAAAGGCTGCAACAGGTGTTTCTTCAATCAAAATAAACTGAACATTTGTTTGAGAACAGTTTTGATTAGAGATTGTAAGTGAAACCGTTTTTGTTCCCGATGTAGCATAAGTTACGCCAACAGGATTCTCAACAGTTGAGAAGGCAGGTATTGCACCTTGCCCAAAGTTCCAAGTATATGTCAAACCTCCTCCGGTACTGCCTGTGTTTGTAAAGTTCACTCCAACATTGGCACATTTTGGCGCATCGTTTGTAAACGAAACAGTTGGCGACAAGTTGATTAAAAGATTGTTGGTATAAGTAGCCGTGCAACCTGTTAAGGTATTGGTTAAAGTAAGCGTTACAGTTTTTACACCAGATGTAGCATAAACAACCCCTGTAGGATTTTCATCTGTAGATGTTGTAGGTGAGGCACCTGCACCAAAATTCCATGCAAAAGTAACACCTGATGAAGTTCCTAGATTGGTGAAGTCAACACCAATGCCTGTGCATTGAGGACCATTTGAACCAAACAATGCAACTGGAGTATTGATGATTTCAACCTGCTCGGTAGCTTTGTCAACACAAAAGAATTCGTTGGTAACAGTAAGCGTAACATTCTTTAAACCTGATGTGGTGAATTTGATGCCAGAAGGATTTTCAACAGTAGAAGCTGTTGGAATGCCATCAATACCAAAATCCCAATCAAATGTGTAACCTACTCCTGTGCTACCTGTGTTGGTGAAGTTCACGCCTGTGTTTCCGCAAATAGAATCTGCTACAGTAAATGAAGCAATAGGCGAAGGGTTAATAGTAATAATTCTAGTAAATGTATCGGTAGTGCCACAAAGCGGAACTGTTACGATATGCAAAACAATTTTTGCACCTGATGTTCCATAAACAATGCCTACAGGATTCTCATCGGTTGATGTTGCGGGAGTAGCACCCGCACCAAAATTCCAGAAGTGTAAAGCACCACTACCCGAACTTCCAACATTGTAGAAGTTTTCTGCATTGCCCAAGCAACCGCCATCGCCACCCGGTGGCACAGATGAAGTAAATTCCGCATTCACTACACCTACATCAACTGTTTGAGTTGTTGTGTTTGAACAACCACCACCCGATACAGTTAGTGAAACAAATTTTGTGCCCGCTGTTGCGTAAGTAACGCCTGTTGGATTTTCAAGCGTTGAAGTTGCAGGAGTAGCACCTGAACCAAAACTCCATAAATAAGAAGTTACATTACCTGTGCTAGTATTTGTAAAGTTTACAATGCCCGGAGGGAAACAAACAGGCGCATCAGAAGTAAATGAAGCAAGTGGTGTTCCTGTTATGCTGATTTGCTGAGTAACAGATGCTGAACATTGATTTCTCAATGTGGTAAGTGTTATATTTTTTGTGCCTTGAGAACCGAATACAATACCTACAGGATTTTCAGCCGTAGAAGTTGTCGGAGTTGCATCAAGCCCGAAGTTCCATAAGAAAGTATATCCAGTTCCAGTGGTGCCAGTATTTGTAAAATTAACTGGAGCACCTACACAAGCAGGCGCATTTGAAGTGAAAGAAGGAACAGGTAGTGTATCAATAACAACTAAAGTAGTTGCAGGTACACTAGCACAACCATTAATTATTGCTACAACCGAATAAACTCCTGCAATAACAGCTGATATATTTGGCACCACAGGATTTTGCTCAAATGAGGTAAAGCCAATTGGGTCAGTCCAGATATATGTAGCACCCGGAACAGTAGTTGCAAATAACAACAAGGTATCACCAACACATACAGGGCTATTGCTTGAAGCAACAGGGCTTGGTGGTGTAGCATTGATAACAACATTTGTTGAAGCAGGGGTACTGATACAACCCAAAATAGATGTTGTAACTGTGTACGTTCCTGCTGCATTTAAACCTGGATTTATTATGACAGGGGTGCGTACATTTGATGAGAAGTTATTTGGACCTGTCCAAGCATAACTTGCACCTGCAACAACAGTTGCATTCAATCTCAAAGTATCACCTTGACAAAGCGGACTGTTACTGCTAGCAACTGGTGAAGCTGGAACATTGTTGATGGTTACCAAAGTGGTAGCAGCAGAACTGATACAACCATTCAAATTAACTCTCACAGAGTAGATGCCACCATTTACAGCAGCAGCATTTGGAATAACAGGATTCTGATCGCTTGAAGTAAAGTTGTTGGGTCCTAACCAAACATAAGTAGCACCCGCTACTAAAGTTGAAGTCAAGTTGATATTTGCGCCTGCACAAACAGGGCTATTGCTAGAAGCTGATGGTGCCGAAGGCAGTGGACTAATTGTAACCCCTGTAGTAGCTGGAGCAGAAGAAGAACATCCATTTGCTGTTGCTACAACAGAATACGTTCCAGTTGCATTTGTAGTAACATTTGGAATAGATGGATTTTGTTGTGTAGATGCAAAGCTATTCGGACCCACCCATGCATAAGTTGCGCCTGCAAAAGAAGATGCAGTCAAGTTCAATGTTGAACCTGAACACAAAGGTGAATTGCTTGATGCCGTGAAAACAGGTCTTGCGTTTACCACAACAGTGGTAGTGGAAGGTGTGCTGCTAGTGCAACCACCCACGGCTGCAATTACAGAATAAACACCTGCTGCGGCTGTGGTTACGCCTGTTATTGTTGGATTTTGGTTGTTGGAAGTAAATCCATTTGGTCCTGTCCAGCTGTAAATAGCACCAGCCACATTCGTAGCAGTTAAATTCAAATCACCGCCTTCACACAATGGTGAGTTGCTACCTGCGGTAGGCGAACTGATTTGTGTAATTGAAACAGTAACAGAACCTGGTGTAGTACTTACACAACCATCGGCAGTAACCGTCAGTGTATATGTTCCTGCATTTGTTGTGCTTGCATTTGTAATGGTAGGATTTTGCAAAGCAGAAGTAAATCCGTTTGGACCAGCCCAGCTATATGTAGCACCTGCAACTGTTGTTGCGTTCAACTCTAAAGTTGCACCTGCACAAATCGGGCTGTTGCTGCTTGCGCTTGCCACAGGAATCGGATTCACAACTACAGATATAGTTGCTGCTGCACTGGTACATCCAAGCACCGTTGCCGTTGCCGAATAAGTACCGGCTGCATTTAACTGTGCATTATTAATTGTAGGATTTTGTTGAGCTGAAGTAAAGTTGTTTGGACCTGTCCAGCTATAGGTTGCTCCCTGAATGTTAGATGCAGTCAAGTTCAACGCAGTGCCTACGCATACAGGGCTGTTGCTGCCTAGTGTTGGTGCAGTTGGAATAGGATTTACAACAACAGTTACTGTGCCTGGTGTATTGCTGCTGCAACCATTTGTGCTTGTAGCTAAAACAGAATAAGTGCCTGATGCAGCAGCAGTAACGCTTGTTATACTTGGGTTTTGATCACTTGATGTAAAGCCATTTGGTCCCGTCCATGAATAGGTTGCACCTGCAATGTTTCCAGCATTCAAATTAAGTGTGGTACCCTCACATACTGGGCTGTTAGATGTTGCTGTTGGCGCGGCAGGCAAGGCGTTAATCACCACAGTTGTTGATGATGTTGGGCTGGTGCAGTTTCCTATCGAAGCAGATACAGTGTAAGTACCCCCAGCAGCATTCGTTACGCCTACTATTTCAGGATTTTGAACAGCCGAAGTAAAACCATTTGGACCTGTCCAAGCGTAAGTTGCGCCTGGTGATGTTGTAGCTGTTAGCTTTAGCGTATCACCTAAACATAGCGGACTATTACTACCCACCGTAGGTGCCGCAGGCAATGGATTCACAGTTACTTCTACAGTATCTGGTTCGTTAGCACATCCAAGCACAGTTGCTTTTACAATATATAAACCCGAAGCCGCAGATGTGGCATTGGGAATAGAAGGATTTTGTTGTGCAGAAGTAAAACCATTTGGACCTGTCCAGTTATAAGTAGCATTTGCTATGTTGCTTGCAGTCAAATTGATTGCAGAGCCTTCGCACACAGGGCTGTTACTTGTAGCAATTGGCGAAGCTGGTTTTGGATTTACAGTTACCGTTGACACCGCAGAGCCCGAACCACCAACTGTTGCTGTTACTGTATAAATAGTTGTTGTAGAAGGGCTAACTGTTATTGAACTTGTGGTATCTCCTGTGGACCATAAATACTTTGTTGCTGGGCTTGTTGCTGTTAGTGTTACAGTATCTCCTGCACAAATAGTTGGAGAGTTTACTGAAATCACCACTACTGCCGCAGTATTCGTAATCTGGAAATTCATATCACAAACTTCACCTGCATAACCATCATAGTTGATAAGGTAAGTTTGCCCCACTACTGGTGTCCATACAATACTGATGTTATTATCAGTTTGTGTGTTTGATGTTGCTACGCAACTTGCGGTGCCTCCGCAAACAACGTTGCTATTGTAAACAGATACTTGCGTTCCCTCCGACAAATCTCCACCCGAACAGTTTTGCTCAAACAATTGAAAGAAAGCTTGACCTGTCCATCCAGTTGGAGTAGTCCATCTAAACCAAATATTGTTTTGCAAAGTACCTGAACAAAGTGCCGGTGGATTATCAGGAGTGGCACAATTAGTAGTTACATTATATAGAACATCAGCAGTTACTACTTGTGCATTTGCGCAGGTATTATTTGCAGGTGGTGTGCATGCAACGTTGTTTGTTACACAAAGATTTGTACGCACATTGGTGGTGGTGGCACCTGCCGAAAGTGTTGTAAGGATAAAGTATCGCTCACCAATCGTCAAAGAGCTAAATGTAGTATTTGCATTATTAGCAATTGCTGATGCACAGCTTATCCAAGTAGGGCTGCCACAGTTACCTGAAAAGAAAGAGTAATCTCTTACACCACCGCTTTGGTTATTTAAATTTACACTTGCGCTATTAGCAATAAAAGTTGTCCAAGTTCCTACCTGATTGGTTTCATTATCACAACCACTGTAGTCAACACCCAAAACAGGATATGCTGTTGCAGGATTAGTTGAGTTGGTAACAAGGTTTCCATTATCAATATTACAAGCTGAATTATTAGGACGCACCAATATTGCTTCGCAAGGTTTTGAACCAGGGATGTATGTTTCAAACACATTGATACAAAAAGTTCCAGTCAGGACGTTGTTTCCATCCACTCTTACAAAGTAGGTGTTGCCAGGAATTACTACAAGACTGGTAAGCGTATTAGTTGTCACGTTGGTTCCTCCACCTTCGCTACAAGCCACCAAAGTAATTGTACCCAAGCAGTTATTGGTAGATGAACTGTAAATCGCAACCTGCGTATTGTTCAGCGATAAGCCAGTAGCATCTGTACCTACCGTCATGTTTGCATCCGATGCTACAAAACTATACCAAACATCATGGCTAGTATTGTTTGGTGCCCAACATGCAGGTGCCGCAGGGCTGCCAGTGATGGTAGCAGCTACGTTTGTACCCTGCACGCAACCCAAACTCACCGAAAGTGAAGTGGCATTGCATATTAAATCATTGCCAGGTGCCTGTGCATTTATAAATGCTGCCTGACCAAGCAAAACAATAAGCAAAAACAGTTTTTGAAGAGAAGATATTGTATTCATATCAAAGAGATTTTTTAGAAGTGCAAATGGAATGTTCGTGTATGTTGTTTCGATAACACGCACACTTCATTTCGATAAATTTTACTATGAAATTTTTTGTTTGAAGAATGTGTTAGTCGAAAACAATGTAGCGGATGTCTTTAATTTCATCGTAGGGCTGCTCATCTTTATAGAAGTTGGTAGCAGCAGGTTGAAAACCACCTTGATTGATTTGGTTCCTCGAAAGTATTCTTACCGTCTTATGGTCAGAGTAAGAAGGAAAGGCAAAAACAACTTCATCGTCTTTGCGCAGTTGCTCTATTTTGATAAGCTCTTGGTTGGTTAATTGCACAGCGTGCTGGTCATTTTTTGAATTGAACACAAGCTGGTAAGTTCCTGCTTGTGCTGCTTGTTCAGGCGAGCCGCTCTGATTGCCCGTGCCTTGCGCTTTTGTTTGTGTAGTAAATAATTGTAGGGTAAAGAATAGTAGGAAGGTTATGAATGCAGTGTTCTTAAACTGTCCGTTCATAAAATTTGATTGAAGATTTTACTTGTTAATGATTCCGTTTTGTATGCTAACAAGTACAAAGCACTAAAAAAATGTTGAAATGTGAAATTCTCTTAATAATAAATTTTGCTGGCTACTTGAAGATGGCTAAAAAAAAATACGTTTTTTTACATTTTAGCAGTCACATGCCAAATATCACACTAAGTAATTACAAACGCTGCTACTGAGTTAGCACAAAATACAAGCCGAGCAATTGGCTTTATTACAAAGCAGCAATTGTTTTGCCGCTTACCCCTCCCCTTCTACACAATTTCTGTGTCTTTTATTACAGGCTATGTTATCTTTTACACAATACTTCTCGCCTTTATCTCAGGCTTGCTTACCAACAGAACAGACACACTTACTTTTATTACAAAGCCTTAATATACCTACACAAAGTAGCTATTATTTAGCTCGGGGCGGGTGTTATTTACATCGGGATGGCTGCAATTTACCTCAGGGTTTGCAAACAAAAGACGCAGATGATTTATCTTTATAAATTGATGTCAAATCTTTATATAATGATGCTTAATCTTTGCATAAAGATGGGCAATCAATACACAAAGATTGAACATCTTTATACATTGTTTGGTGAGCTTTGCATAAAGATGGCTAATCTTTATACATTGATAAAGCATCTTTATGCAAAGACAATAAATCTCTTTCTTTTCGTTATTAATACCGAGGTGCAATTAAGCAACATCGTATATTAAAACAGTAACAAGATGGCAAAGGTAACAGTTCGCATTCCGTTGTATAAAGACCAGCCCAAGAAATTCGTAAATCTTCTGAAAAAAGTAGCCGAGCATCACGATAAATTAGGTGCCACCAGCCCGTTAAATGATACTTCTATCATTGACATGACCAACTTTAAGCAAAAATTGGCAGCCGCTGTGCAGTTGCGCACAGAAGCCGAAGAGTTGAGGGCTTTGGCGAAGTCAAAATTGGCACAGGCTAACGTTATTTTAGGCATAACCCGTGGGCTAAACATTAACACCAAGGGCACTTTGTATAATCTTCTTGATATTGCAAAACAGTTTTTGAAAGCTCGCTTTTACGGCTCAGAAAAAGAACTGGTGCTCTTTGGATTTCATGTAGTGATTGACACCGCTAAAGGTATCGGCAGAAGAAAAAAGACGGGAACGGAGAAGTAGAAGTTTGAAAAAGTTTGAAAGCACAATTAGCAATAGACGGATACAATTTATATCTTCATAAAGGCAAGTAAAATTATAAGATAATGAATAAGTTTTCCGCTATCCTTTACACACTTTTTTTTGCGTTGCTAAATCAAGTTTCAATAGCTCAGAGAGCAACGGTTAAAGCCGAGAAAATGAATGTATTGTACATAGGCATTGATAATCCAGTTACCATTATTGCTGAAAGATTGAAGTGTGAGGATTTAGTTGCTGAGATAAATGCACCCGAAGCTAGAATAGAAAAAAACAAAGGCATTACAAAATGTCTATACTATGTAAGAGTAATGCAGCCTGGCATCGCCAAAATTTACGTCTATGAGCAACTTTCAGGTAAACAAAAGAGACTTATAGACAGCAGTATATTTAGAGTTAAAAGAAGTCCCGATCCTATTACTTCTGTTGGGGGTAAACTAAAAGGAGGATTAGTAAAACATAGTGAACTCAAAGCACAGATTGGAATAATACTTCTCTTTGAGGGTCTTGATTTTGAATATAGAATTCAAGTATTGTCATTTTCTCTCTATCACTGCAAAGAAGGAAAATTAAGTATTATAAAAAATAGTGGACCAGTGTTTAACAATGATATAAAAATCGCAATAGCAAATGCAAAATATGGTGACGTTTTAGTGTTTGATGATATAAAAGGACAAGGTGAGAATGGAACAACCCGAAAGATGCTACCACTTAAATTTATTATAGATGGTTATCGTAATAAGTTATGCGATAACGGAAAATTGTCTCTGCAATCTGCTCCACTTTTTTATAAAATTGATACAAATGAGTTAACGAATGATTTAACTACCGAAAATATGAATTGTGAAAGCAATTGTATTGATGAATCTATCGGAAATTATGATGAAAGCAGAAAAAAAACAGGTTGGTGGATTTACAACAAAATTGATAGTGGCAAAAAGGTTACAATAAGAAAAGAATACTTCATCGAAGATACTGCAACTCAATATTTCTACACTAATGATTATGTATCTAAATTGCGTACATATACTGGCACTGTACTAAACGGTAAGTATGCTGAATATCACACAGAAAATGTGTTGAGAGTTGAAGGACAATACAAAATTGATACTGTTGGTATTGATACATCATTAATTATAGACCCAATAACACTTGATGAAAGTATACATGAAGAGCCAATAATGGACGAAGTTGAAGCCGGAACATGGAACTACTATACAACTGCCGGAAAGCTTTACCTCAGAAAACACTACCAAAAAGGCAAGTTGGTGAGGGAAGAGAATTTTTGAGGGTAAGAAGATAAAAGACGGTTAAAACTCTGGTGTAAATACAAGCGACTTTAACTATTATAAGATTCATCATTAAGTAAAAGTATCCTTCAATATTTAAACACCCACATCACTCACCTTCACCTTCCTTTGCTTCCATAAGTATTTGTATAGCACAGGGAAATAATAGAGATAACTATACATTTGCCCAATGTACATTACTGGCACTATCACAGGTATAAAGTATAAGGTTGGTTTAGCTGACGAATTACAAATTGTAAACGAAAAGGAGTTTGATATAAACACAGTGCCAAGTGCCTGTATTGTTCAATCACACAAACACTCCTTTGCTGTTTCCAGATGGGTTTCTCCAAAGCGCACCCGCTCTTATCCTTATGAGCGCGTTTACAACACATTGAATATTTCAAAGAAGATAACAGTGATTCCAGTTGTAAAAGATGAGGGTGCTGCCGGAGACAGAGATTTTATACAATGGGATACAGTTTCGTTAATGAGCCTATTAGATGTGTTTGTGATATTTGCTTATTACGATAAAGCCAATAAAAAAGATAAAAAAATAACCAATCAGAAGTATGATGCGAAGTATGTAACTCAAAAGTTAAAAGAAATTAGCCAGTACCACAGTTCTGCTTTGCATTGGAATCTAAATGAACTGAATAACAACTTACATAACGTACTGAATAAAGCAAAATCATGTTATAATGAAATCGAAAAATCAACAGGCGTAAAACTTCACAACCCTAATGGACTCGAGAACTTTCAAAACAAAATAGGAAGGGACGTTTCGCTCTTTATGGACTTTTCAAGGGGCAAAGCAGCTATGGCACAGTTGCGAGAGTTTCGTACCGTGCAACCGAAAGAGCGTTTATCAACGCTTACAAAAGCTAATATCACCATCACAAATTACTTAGGCGGAGTATATTTTTTCACTGTTGACGAAGTAGTAATTACAAAAGATAAATTACTTCTGATAGAGGGAAAACACAGTTCGAAATCTTTGCTACCAAGCAAAGGGGATATAAAAGATGGATTACTAAAACTGATTTTGTATAGTAATCTATCGGAAGTAAGCGTGAGCGGCAAAAAGATAAAATGCGAATCTATTCTTCAGCTAACATCTTTAAGACTTAAAGGATCTATAAGTTCCTCAGATAAGTCTGAAAAAGTTGAAACTTTTTTAAAGGAGAATAAATTTTCACCTGTACAAAAAAAGCTGATAAGTAATTTAATGGCAGAAGCTAAAAGCAATAACTTTACAGTAATAATTAAGCAAGTAAAATGATAAAAAGTCCACTTCGATACCCTGGAGGAAAAAGCAGAGCAGTGGATTTAATTTCTACGCTTATTCCAAAGTTTGATGAATTCAGAGAACCTTTTTTGGGAGGTGGCTCTGTGTTTTTGTTTCTCAAACAAAAATTTCCTAACAGTACATTTTGGGTGAATGATTTACACTATTCCCTTTTTAGATTTTGGCAGATGTGTCAAAAAGATGTTGATGCAGTAATAGAGCTAGTTTATGAGTGGCGTAATAAGTTTTCAGAAGGAAAGGAATTGCACAAGTTTCTTACAGCAAACATTTCAAAGTTTAATGAGTTGGAGACCGCTGCTGCATTTTTTGTTTTCAATCGAGTTACCTTTTCAGGCACAAGCGAAAGTGGTGGATACAGCGAACAAGCATATAAAGGAAGATTTACTGAAAGCAGCATTCAACGACTAAACAACTTTGGGAAAGTTATTAAAGATGCAAAGATTACAAATCTTGACTTTCAAGAAGTGATTGAAAAAGATGGGGAGAATGTGTTTCTTTTTCTTGACCCGCCTTATTTTTCAGCAACAAAATCTGCATTGTATGGAAAAAATGGCAACCTGCACAAGGGTTTTGACCATACTCGATTTGCGGAAACAATGATGAACTCCAAGCATAAATGGCTTATCACTTATGATGACAGCGAATACATTAGAGAGCTATTTTCTTTTGCCAACATAACAGCATGGGACTTAACCTATGGCATGAGAAACGTGAACAGTAACTCTGACCAAATAGGAAAGGAACTTTTCATTTCAAACTATCCCATAAAGTTGCCAAAGCAAATTATAGAGGAAGCTCAATACAGTTTGTTTGAGCCAAAAGTAAAATACCAAAAACCTCTAAAATCAAAAACCTTGTCATCCTGAGTTAAGTCTCTATCCACTCACCTTCGCCTTCCTTTGCTTCCACATGTATTTGTATAACACAGGGAAATAATAGAGATACGAAACGGCTAAAACCGCTACCATGGCGGTGTATAAGTTAAATGCGATGCCATCGGTAATCAAGGGTGTGATGATAATGAGCCACTCGCCCGTAACGCCTAGCGGATACAATGCTATAAAGAATGAATAGCGCATCCACACCAGCGGCTTAAGCTCGCGATGGAGAATAGAAAAGAAATAATGACTGTAGCGCACCACCTCTGTGATGCTCCATGCAAAAGCTACAATGATGATGCCGTAATTTGTGACAGGATGCAACTCAACTTTTACAAAAATATTGATAAGCACCAGCACCAAAATTCTTGAAAACACTTGCGCAAAAGTAGAACCCACAGGCGACTTTACCCATCGCAACAGCGCGTGTATAATTTCGAGCAATGCAAGCCCTTGTGCAATGTTCAGTAGCCATAAACTTTGCAAAGTGAGGGTGCAGCCACGGCAGGTAAAAGCAATGATAAACAGCAGCCAAAAAACGAAAGCCACAAAGTTGTATCCGGCAAGATAATTTCTGATTGTATTGTTCATAAAGCGTGAATTGAGTGAATAAATATAGGTAAACCAGACAGTACGAAAAGTGCTATTTCTCTGTTGACAAATGTTCAAGTAAGAATTGCGCAGTTTTTCGTCCAAAAAAAATCATTTATTTATTCAAATTTGCGCGGCATTAAAAAGCAAGAAGTTGCATAGAGTAGTAATTACGGGGCTTGGTATTTATTCATCCATAGGTAAAAACTTGGATGAGGTGCGCGATTCGTTGTTTAACGGCAAATCGGGCATTGTGTATGACCAAGCGCGTAAAGACTTCGGTTATCGTTCGGCATTGACTGGCTTTGTGGAACGCCCTCAGTTGAAAGGTATGTTAGACAGGCGCGCAAGGGTAATGCTTTCAGAGCCAGGTGAGTACGCATATATGGCAACTTCCGATGCCTTGAAGATGGCGGGCATTGACCAAGACTATTTGGATGCAAACGAAACAGGTATTCTATACGGTAATGACAGCACTGCACAAGCAGTAATAGAATCAACAGATATTATAAGAGAGAAGAAGAACACTGTGTTTGTAGGTAGCGGGGCGGTGTTTCAAACCATGAACTCCACGGTGAATATGAACCTATCCACCATATTCAAATTGCGCGGCATCAACTTTACGGTGAGTGCCGCTTGTGCAAGCAGTTCACATTCTATCGGCATTGCCTTTATGATGATTCGGCATGGCTATCAGGAAAGAGTGATTTGTGGTGGTGCACAGGAATTGAATCTTTATTCAATGGGAGCTTTTGATGCCTTAGCTGCATTTTCTGAAAGAGAAAAAGACCCAACCAAAGCATCGCGACCATTCGACAAAGACCGTGACGGATTGATACCAAGCGGTGGGGCAGCAACGGTTATCATAGAATCTTTGGAAAGCGCGCAGCGCAGAGGAGCAACAATATTGGGCGAAATTGTGGGCTATGGATTTTCTTCTAATGGCGGGCACATTTCTAATCCTTCTGTTGAAGGACCAAGTCGCTCTTTGCAAATGTGTTTGAGGGATGCTGGGGTGAATGCTGCCGAAATAGATTATATCAATGCACATGCAACTTCTACGCCAAAAGGTGATTCCTCAGAAGCGCAGGCTATTCACGGAGTGTTTGGCGATAGCCGTCCGTTGGTAAGCAGCACCAAGTCTATGACTGGACACGAATGCTGGATGGCGGGAGCAAGCGAGGTGGTTTACAGCACCATCATGATGCAAAATAGTTTTGTTGCGCCTAATATCAATTTTGAAAACCCTGATGAGCATTCTGCCAAACTAAACATTGCCACATAAGCAACAGAGAAAGAAATTTCCATATTTTTGTCAAACTCTTTCGGCTTC